>JACDDJ010000512.1 GCA_013817065.1 Acidobacteriota bacterium | reverse complement strand
CAGTATACCTGCCGGGAAACTGGCAGCCCTCCCGATCCGTCTAGGACATGGCAGCCCGGCCGGATCGGTCTAAGTTGGCGGCCCTTCGGCCAGGGCGACGTTCTTGCTCTTTCCCGTACGTTCGTTAGATCAAGCTTTCGAAGTGGAGATGCGTGCAATGCGTTTGAAGCAGGAAATACCGGCCCGTCTGGCGTTTAGCGCGGCTACGACCCTGGCGTTGTGCCTGTTCGCAACCGACCGGCAAGTGTTCGCATCCGAACAGCAGCCGCCTCCGGTGACTGCCCCCGCCGCTCAGCCGCCGACCCAAGATACGCCCCCACCCACCGGCCCGGAGCTGCAACTGACTGCTGACGAGGCCGTCAAGATGGCGCTCGAGAACAATCTGGGCATCAAGTCAGACCGCCTGTCGCCTGAGATCAGCACGCTGAACATCGCGCAGGCGCGCGCCGCCTTTACGCCGTCCCTCTTTTCGACGACGTCGACCCGGAGCGCGACCTCCCCGCCAGACTTCCTGGCGAGCGGTGGAGCCTCGACCACAACGACATCCGAACGGCTGTTCAGCAGCGTCGGCGTTCAGCAGAACCTCCCGTGGGGCGGCGGCCGCTACTCGCTCGGTCTGGACGCGTCGAAGGCGACCGTGAACTTCACCTCCAGCTTCAATCCGAGGCTGGATTCGAACCTGAATGCGTCGTTCACCCAGCCGCTGCTGCGCAACTTCAGGATCGATGCGCAGCGTCAGCAGGTGATGGTCGCGAAGAAGAACGAAGAGATTGCCAGTATCGATCTGCGGCAGCAGATCACCGCCACCGAGCGCGGTGTCCGTAATGCGTACTACGCCCTCCTCGGTGCGATGGGTCAGTTGGAGGTCGCCCAGCAGTCGCTCGAGCTCTCACAAACGTCGCTTCGCCAGAATCAGCGGCGCGTAGAGGTCGGCGCGATGGCGCAGATCGATATCCTTCAGGCGGAGGCGGAGGTCGCCCAGCGCGAAGAAGCCGTCATCGTCAACGAAGCAAACATCAAGAGTCTCGAAGACTCCTTACGGACACTGATCCTCAACCCTCAGCAGCCGGACTTCTGGACCGTGCGCCTGGTGCCGACCGAACAGCCAAGCCTTGCGGCGCGGCCGGTCGATGTGGAAGCAGCGGTCTCGAACGCCCTTGTCAATCGCACCGATATCGCGCAGGCCCGCAAGCGTTTCGAAGCGTCGCAGATCACGCTCGACTTCGCGCGCAATCAGCGGCTGCCGGATGTGAACCTGGTCGCCAACTACAACACCATCGGCGTGGCGGGCACGCAGTTCGAGTTCGGCGGCGGCTTCCCCCCCGTGGAACTGGGCCGCAGCGAACGCACCTTCCAGGATGCGTTGAGCGACGTGTTTGGCAACAACTTCAAGACGTGGAGCGTGCAGCTCCAGGTCAACTATCCGATCGGCACCAGCCAGGCGGAAGCTCAGGTCGCGTCAACGCGCCTGCAGCGCGAGCAGGAACAGAACACGCTGCGAGAGCTCGAGATCGGCATCGCCGCGCAGGTGCGGGAAGCCGGCCGTCGCGTGAGCACGAGCCTGCAGCGAGTACAGTCTACCGAGCGCGCCAGGCAATTCGCGGAGCGGCGTCTCGAAGCAGAGGAAAAGCGGCAAACTGCCGGCCTCGGAACCACCTTCGAAGTGATCCAGGCGCAGCGCGATCTGTCGAGCATCCGCCAGCAGGAGCAGCGCGCGATCATCGACTACAACCTGGCGCTGGTCGACTTTCAGGCGGTGCAGCAGGCACCCTTGGGCGATCGGTAACCTGTCGCCCAAGGGCGCCTAACTACCAACTTCCAACTACCAACGCCCAACCTTCGCGGCCACACCAGATTGGGAGTTGGTAGTTGGAAGTTGGAAATTGACTTGCTTCACAGCGCACGTTTACCAGGCTGCGGGCGCGCGACCTTAGCCTGTTAAACTCCTGGATGTGAAGCTGACCGTAACGGTCATCACCTACAACGAAGCCGAACACATTCAGCACGCGCTCGAGTCTGTCGCCTGGGCCGACGAGATCATCGTCGTCGACTCCGGGAGTACGGACGGGACGGTGGAGCTCGCGCGTCCGCTCGCCACGCGCGTGATCGTTCGGGAATGGCCTGGCTATAGCGACCAGAAGAACTTCGCCGCAGATAGCGCATCGAACGAGTGGGTCCTCTCCGTCGACGCCGACGAGCGAGTTACGCCTGAACTCGCAGCTGAAATCCGTCAGCTCCTCTCGAGCGAGCCGCAGGCACGCGGTTACAGGATCCGCCGCCTGAGCCGTTACCTCGGGCGATGGATCCACAGCACGGACTGGTTTCCTGACTATCAGCTGCGGCTCTACGATCGTCGCGCCGGACGGTGGAACGGGTTAGCGGTCCACGAGTCCTTTCGCCTCAACGATGGCGCTCCCGCCAGATTAGGGGGAGAGCTTCAGCACTTCGCCTATCGCGACATTTCGCACCACCTTCAGAAGATCGACACTTACACCACACTGCTCGCACGGCAGGCTCACGAGCAGGGCCGGCGAACCAATCCGCTCGCGATGGGGATGCACCCGTGGTTCGCGTTCCTGCGAAATTTTGTGCTCCGTCGCGGGTTCACGGACGGAACGGCGGGCTTCGTTATCTCGGTGCTGAATGCGTATTACGTGTTCCTGAAGCTGGCGAAACTCTGGGAACTGCAGGGTACGCGACCCGGCCGGGACGCCGGGCGCGGCTGATGTTCTCACTGCACATCGATACCGCGCGTAGCTGGCGCGGCGGACAGAACCAGGTGCTGGTCACGGTCATGGGGATGCGCGCCGCTGGACACCGGGCGATGCTCGTTGCCCACGCGGACGGTGAGCTGCGCCGCCGCGCCGACGAAGGGCTCGACTTCCTGCCGCTCGCGCCACTTACCGAGATGGACCTCTCGGCGGCGTGGCGGCTCTCACGCGCGATCAAACAGCTGCGGCCGGATATTGTCCATGCCCACGATCCTCATGGGGTGGCGATGGCGGCGCTCGCGCTGTCGATGAGCACTCAGCCAAAGCGCGCCAAGCTCGTCGCTGCGAGACGCGTCGACTTCCGGCTCAAAGGGAACGCACTCTCGCGATGGAAATATGACCAGGTCGACCGCTTCATCTGCGCGTCAGACGCCATTCGAGAGATCCTCCTCGCCGACGGTGTCGCCGCTTCGCGTGCCGTGACCGTCCACGAAGGCATCGACCTCGGCCACGTCGCAGCTGCGCCACCGGCGGCGCTGCACGAGGAGTTCTGGCTGCCGCACGGTTCGCCGATCGTCGGCAATGTCGCGGCGCTCGTGCCCCACAAGGGCCAGCGCCATTTCGTCGAGGCGGCCGCACTCGTGGTCCGAGAAGTGCCTGATGCGCGGTTCGTCATCGCTGGAGAGGGCGAGCTCCGACCGACGCTGGAGCACCTGATCAAGCACCTCAATCTCGAGAAGCACGTGATACTCGCCGGGTTCCGTCCAGACGTCCTGTCGCTGCACAAGGCGTTCGATGTTTTCGTCATGAGCTCGATCACCGAGGGGCTCGGGACGTCACTGCTCGACGCGATGGCCTGCGGGCGTCCGATCGTCGGCACCACCGCGGGCGGAATGCCGGAGGTCGTGCAGGACGGAAAGACCGGGATCCTGGTCCCACCGCGAAACGACCGCGTTATGGCGGACGCTATCATCACGCTCCTGAAGGACCCCGCACTAAGGGACCGAATGGGGACCGCCGGGCGGGCACTGGCAAACGCCAGGTTCAGCGCCGAGCGGATGGTGGCCGACACGCTGCTCGCTTATCGGGATGTTGTCGGTCGCTGACCGTCACTCCGCTATCTAATTCCCACCAACCCGGACCTGCACCCCGAGGTATGGCGCGGGCAGTCGTCGAAGGTGACTGCAGTGCCGTTGGCGGAGAAGGTGATGCCACGCGCGATGCGGGACGACGGGACCCCGTCTGGCTCGACCAGGTTGACCTGCGCGACCTTCTTGCGCGGTTCGGCGTCGAACACTCGCAACTCGTAGC
>JACDDJ010000047.1 GCA_013817065.1 Acidobacteriota bacterium | reverse complement strand
CGGGCGAGCACGCCGAACTTGAACATGCCGGTCTTGACGTCGTAGCCGCGCTCCTGGGCCGCCTTCTCGGTGAGGCCGACGCTGCCGATCTCCGGCGCGCAGTAGGTGCAGCCGGGGACCTGGTCGTAGTTGATCGGCCGGTATTCCTTGCCGGCAATGCGTTCGGCGAGAGCGATGCCCTCGGCCGACGAGAGGTGCGCCAGCTGGGGATGCCCGGGCTTGTCGAAGGTAATGACGTCCCCGATCGCAGAGATGCCTGGAACGCTCGTCTTGAATTCCTTGTCGACCCGGACGTAACCGCGGTCCATCTGCAAGCCCGCCTCCTCGCCACCGAGCCCGGTTGTGACCGGTCCACGGCCGATCGCCACGAGCAGGTACTCGGCGTTGATCTTCGTGGTCTTGCCGTCCGGCGTCTGCGCCTCGATGTCCACGCCAGTAGCGCCAGCCCTGGCACTCGTGACCTTCGTGCCCGTAAGGAGCTTGATGCCCTGCTTCTTGAAGGATTTCTCGAGCTCGGCCGAGACCGCCTCGTCTTCGACCGGGACGATCCGCGGCAACAGCTCGATGATCGTAACCTCGCTCCCGAAGCGGCGAAAGATCGACCCGAACTCAACCCCGACGGCGCCGCTCCCCAGGATGACGATCGACTTGGGGATCTCCTTCATGTGGATGGCTTCGTCGCTGGTGATGATCCGCTTGCGATCGATCTCGATGCCGGGAACGCTGCGTGGCGTCGAGCCGGTCGCGACGATGATCTCTTTGCGGGCGGTCAGGGTCTGCTTCTGGCCCTCGGTGACTTCGACCTTGCCCTTGCCGGCGAGACGCGCGCTGCCCTTGATCCAGTCGATCTTGTTCTTCTTGAACAGGAGCTCGATGCCGCCGGTCAGCCCTTTCACGATCTTGTCCTTGCGGGCGTGGACCTGGTTCATGTCGATCCCGACCGTGGCCTGGCCGATCGTCAGGCCCCACTCCTTCCAGTCCTGCGCGATCTTCAATGCATGCGCATGCTCGAGGAGCGCCTTGGTGGGGATGCAGCCCCAGTTCAAACAGGTACCGCCGAGCACCGGCGCGCGCTCGACCACCGCGGTTTTGAGGCCAAGCTGCGCGGCACGAATGGCGGCGACGTAGCCGCCTGTGCCCGACCCGATCACTACGACGTCGTATTCGTTACTCATTCTTCTTTTTCATCGATGCAAGTGGGACGAACGTCACTGTCGACGGAGCGGCCTGGGGCGGCGGCGGGTCATCTTCCCCCGGGACCTCCGGGTCGAGCCGCTGCACCTGGGAGCGCAGCCGTGTGTAGTCGTAGCGCAGCTCCCAGTACGACTGGGTGAGCGCCTCGAGCTTGCGCGCGGCGCGGCGCGCGGTGGACAGCGCGAGGAGCGCAACAACGAGGGCTAGCCCAGCGAGAACCACAACCGCCTCACGTTATCACACGAAAATGTTCGAAGTATCGAGTAGAATTCGCGCCAAATGTCGGCCGCCAAGACCATCCTGATCTGCGATGACGATCAGGGCATGCGCGACACCCTTTCGGCCATCCTCAAGCGCGATTACAAGGTGCTGACGGTCTCGAGTGGTGAGGCAGCGCTCGTGCTGTTGCGCGAGGAAGACATCGACCTGATTCTCCTCGACGTCCGGCTCCCGGGGATCACCGGCTTCGACGTCCTCCGTATCGTCAAGGAGAACTACGGGCTGGTCGAGTGCATCATGATCTCGGCGATCAGCGACGTCGAAACGGCGGTGCAGGCAATGAAGCACGGCGCCTACCACTACATCACCAAGGAGTTCGACTACGACGAGCTGCGCTCGCTGGTGCGGAACGCGTTCGAGCGGCAGGACCTCAATCGCCAGGTGATCACGCTCAGCGCCCAGGTTGCCGAGCAGAGTGAACGGGAGTTCCTGATCGGACCGAGCCGGCAGATCCGCGACATCGTCGATCTCGTCCAAAAGGTCGCGAAGCTGTCCGCCACCGTATTGATCCTCGGCGAGAGCGGCACCGGAAAAGAGTTGCTGGCGCGCCTGCTGCACCGGGAGTCAGGCAAGCGCGACGCGCCGTTCATCGCGGTCAACCTGTCGGCCGTCCCTCACGAGCTCGTCGAGAGCACGCTGTTCGGGCACGAGCGCGGGTCGTTCACGGGTGCGCACAAGCAGCAGCTGGGGAAGTTCGAACTGGCGAGCGGCGGGACACTGTTCCTCGATGAGATCGGGGACCTGCGCTTCGACCTGCAGGCGAAGCTGCTTCGGGCGATCCAGGAAGGCGAGATCGAGCGCATCGGCGGTTCCAAACCGATCCGGACGGACTTCCGCCTGATCGTGGCGACGAACGTGGACCTCGAAAAAGCGGTCAAGGAATCGCGCTTCCGCGAGGACCTCTATTACCGCATCAACGTGATCCCGATCCGCATGCCACCGCTCCGGGATCGACTCGACGATATCCCGGAGCTGACGAGGCTCTTCCTCGACCGCTACCGGACGAAGTTCCGTAAACCCGTCCGCGGGATCTCCGCATCGGCGTTGAAGATCCTGTCGACCTACTGGTGGCCGGGCAACATCCGGGAGCTCGAGAATCTGATCGAGCGGCTCGTCGCCGTGAGCGATAAGGAATTCATTACCGACGAAGACCTGCCGCTCGAGTATCACTTCGCGAAACTGGACTCCGCGCCCCCTACCCAGGGCGAGACTCTCTTCCAGGAGGCGTGCGATACGTTCGAGCGCAACTTCATCCTGCGAGCGCTCGAGAAGAGCGACTGGAACATCACCGCCACGGCAAAATACCTCGGCCTGCCCCTCTCGACCCTGAAGCACAAGATGTCCAGGCTGGACCTGCGCGATATCGCCCGAAAGCTTCGGGGATAATTCTCCGGTCCAGCCAACTAATTAGCCGCATCGGCCAACTGATTGGCCTGACCGGCCACGAAGTGGCCGCCTGGGGCCAAATTTTAGCCGGTCGGACGCGTGAAAGAGTCCTCCGTTTCTCCAGTCATTTTGACCAGTTTCCGTTCGTGCCCACCTCGGTGCGACTTCAGCGACAGCTTTTTGGCTCATCGGAATATCCGTTGCAGCAGTTCGCTGCGACCGCTCGGCCGAGCGCGCCGCTCAACCAAGGCAAACACTTATTCGACGAGGCAGAAGCCGAAGGTCTGCCGGCGCGGGAGTACGAATGCAGTCTTCGATGTTCAACGTCCGGGTCCCGCTGCGCGATCTCGCGGGCAGCGAGGACGTCTTTCTGATGAACACGTTTACCGACGCCCAGCTCGTCGTCGGGCCCGAGGTCGCGTCACTCCTCGATCGGCTATCGGAATCCCTGGCGCCACAGGGACGTCGCGCCCTGACGCCTGACGAGCGCGCCGCCATCGAAACGCTGTCCGAGCATGGGTTCGTCGTGCCGGACCGCACGAGCGAGCGGCAGCGACTGGAGGATTTCTTTCACGACGTCCGCCACAGCGAGGAGCAACTGCGGGTCACCGTGTTGACCACTCTGCAGTGCAACTTTGCCTGCGATTACTGCATCCAGGGAGACCACGGCGACTACAACCGCACCGCGACGAAGATGTCGCTCGAGAGTGCGTCCCGGGTCGCCGGGTGGATCGAGTCGCGACTGGACGAGACTCGCGCCTCGAGCTTCGTCCTGACACTCTTCGGCGGCGAACCGCTGCTCAACCTGCCGGTCGCCTACTACCTGGCCGAGCGACTCTGGGCCGCAGCCCAGGCACGCGGCGTGTCGATGCAGATCAATGTCATCACCAACGGATTGTTGCTGACGCCGGAAGTGGTGGATCGGCTCGCACCGTGCGGGCTGAACGGGATCAAGATCACGCTCGACGGTGACCGCGATACTCACAATCGAATGCGGCCGCTTCGCGGTGGCCAGGGCACCTTCGACAAGATCATCAGCAACATCCGCAGGATCGCGGGGCGTTGCCGGATATCCATCGGTGGAAACTTCGACGAGTCCTCCGTTCACTCGTATCCCGCTTTGCTCGACTTCCTGGCCGAACAGGATTTTGCGCCTCACCTCTCGCGCGTTGCCTTCAAGCCGGTCGTTCGTGACGTCATCTCACGAGTCAGTGAAGGCCCCGCGGCGACAGCGGCGGGCAAGACCAGGTTCATAGGTCTGACCCCGGTCGGCGAAGGGAAACCGCTCGGCGGCACGTGCATGACGTCGGCCGGAGCGGGTGCCACCGGCGGCGCCTGTGACACCTGCCACTTCGCCGCGGACCAGATGTCGTTCCTGCGTGATGAAACGAAGAAGCGCGGGTTCAACACCAGCGACGGTGTCCACATGGGGCCCTGCGAGATCCATCGTAAACATGCGCACACCATTGGGCCCGATGGCGACATCTACGCATGCCCCGGCTTCACCGGGGACAAGAAGATGGCGACCGGACACATCGACGGCTCGACCGACGCGTTCCGCTCAATGGCGGCGCAGCGATTCGAGCAACTGGCGGCCTGGAAGGAATGCCGGGACTGCGCCTTCATCCCGGTCTGTGCCGGTGGATGCACCGTCGCCTCTCACTCAGAGCTCGGCGACATGAACGTTCCAAGCTGCCACAAGAGAAGTTTCGAGGCAGGCGTCGTATCGATGGCCCGCGACGCTGCCGCCAGCCTGGTGCTGGCTAGTTGAGAGGCCTGGAGGAGAAGACGGACATGAACAAGACGAAGAAGACCGTGATCAAGAAAATAGCCGTGCGCCCCTGGCTGGTGGATGTCGCCATCGAACACATCCGGTAAGTCGAGCCTTTAATCCCGTTACGCAACGCGCCTCGTTTCTGGAGAGACCTCATGAAGATCACCATCGTCAAGAAGGCCGCAGTGAAGAAGAACGCCGCCGACATCGCCTCATGCCCCTTCATCATCGAAGACATGATTCCGCCGCGGAGGTAGTTCCGTGACGGCCTGGATGAGACACTGGGTCGTCCATGCCGTCGTTGCATTCACAGGCGAGTCGATCGGCGGGAGCGTGCGCGCTCCTGCTGATCGCGCTGCTCTCGAGCGGTTCCTGCAGTTCGATTGACGAGGCGTCATCACGCCATCAGGACCCGGTCCTTCGCATCGGCGTTGGTATCGGAAACAGCCTCAAGGATTCAGGCGTGATGAACCTGACCTACTTGTTCTACGCCGAACCTCTGTTCAACCGCGAGCTCGATGGTCGGCTGACGCCGAGGCTCGCAAACAGCTGGGCGTGGGAGCAGGGCGGTCACAGCCTGAGAATCAGGCTGAAGCCCGGTGTCGTCCTGCACGACGGAACACCGATGACCGCAGAACTGGTGGCCGGGCAGCTACGGAGCAGGGTTCCGGAACAGGGGAAGGAAGCGGCCTGGGGCTTCAACTTCGTCACCAGAATCTCTGCGACAGATGCCGACACGGTCTTAATAGAACTGTCTCAGCCCGATATGTTTTTGCTCACTGCGCTGAGCGATCTCAGAATCGTGCATCCAACCCGCAGTGATGTCGCAACCGGGCCCTTCAGCCTGGTGGCGCGCACGCCGCAAGTCGAAGCGACGCGATTCGACCGCTACCATGACGGGCGGTCGGCACTGGCGGGGATAAGGATCATCACGTACGAGACGCACCGCAGCGCCTGGGCAGCATTGATGCGTGAAGAAGTCGACGTGGTCCAGGAGGTCAACCGGGAATCCGTCGAATTCATGGAGAACAGCTCCCGGATCCGGAACTACTCCTCCCTGCAGCCGTTCTATGTGCCACTGGTGTTCAACGTGGCGCACCCGATATTAGGAAAGGTGGATGTTCGGCGTGCCCTCGTTCAGGCGATCAATCCCGGGGAGGTCCTGACCCGCTTGATGCGCGGGCAAGGCCGCGTTGCGCAGGGCCCGATCTGGCCGCTCCACTGGGCCTACGAAGAGACCGTGAAGCAGGAGTTCAGCCCAGGGGCAGCTCGAGCAGGCTTGGACCGATCCGGCTACCCGCAGCCGAAGCCAACTCGGGCGGGAGAGTTGCGTGCGCGCTTCCGCGTCCGCTGCCTGGTCAACAGCGAGGATCCGCAGGATGAGCGGATCGCGTTGATGGTTCAGCGACAGTTGTTCGACGTTGGCGTCCACCTGGAGATTGAGCTCCTGCCGATGGACGACCTGATCGGGCGGATACGCGATGGTAATTTCGAGACCTACATGGTTCGGGCGAACGGGAGCCGAACGCTCGAGAGAACCTATCGCTTCTGGCGATCCCCGGGGCCGCTCAACATTGCGACCCAGAATTCCGGCTACACCGGCGCCGACGCGCTGCTCGATCAACTCCGCCGAAGCATTTCTGACGACGAGGTGCGTGCGGCAGTCAGAGCACTGGCCGCACGGTTTCACGAGGACGCCCCGGCCGCGTTCATCGCCTGGCTGGAGATCACTCGCGCGGTCGACGCGAAGTTCGACGTAGGCGTGACGGCCGGCGAGGACCCGTTTACCAACATCTGGCGCTGGAAGCTCGCAGGACAGCCGCAATGATGACCGGGATCCGCGCCCGCTTCGCCCTTTTTGTCGCCGTCGCGGCCGTAGCGCCGCTGCTGATCTACGGCGGCATGTCGGTGCGCTCGCTGCGAAGCGCCACTGAACAATCGGTGTCGGCCGGCAACCTCGCGGTGGCCCGCGAAGTGGCGGCGAGGTTCCGCGACTACTTCGAGAACAATCGCCGTATCCTCGAAGCCATCGGCAGCCAGATGCAGGACCTGCAGCTGGCCGACTGGCAACAGCAGCGGCTCCTGAAGAACCACGTCATGGACTTCGACGAGCTGCGGCAGATCTCGCTCATCGACGCACAAGGGCGGCCACGCTTCTCGAGTCGCGAATCGCCGGGGAAGTTCACCTGGCCGATCAACCAACCGCGACGCTTCGCCGTCGCTCGGCTCGACGTGGACGCCGACCAGTTGCCGACCGCGCTCGTCGCGATCCCGTTCGATGACGAGCCGGCGCCGGGCGGCTGGATCGTCGCGGAGATCTCGCTCGAACAGCTATGGCGCGAAGTCGATCAGATCCGGATTGGCAGCCGCGGCTACGCGATGCTGATCGATGGCGAAGGCCGCATCATCGCGCACGGTGACCCCGACAAGCGTGCACTTGCCGTCAATCGAACACTTGCCACAGAGGATGAGCGGCGGCTCGCCACTCTCAGCGAGGCTGCGATCGGCGAAGAGCTTCCGAGGGTAAGGACTGACACTGGCACGATGGTCGCCGCTCCCGCAAAGATCGGCACCCCGGACTGGACGGTCATCATCGAGCAGCCCGAGGACGAAGCGCTCGCCGTCGCGCAGCGGCTCGAACGGCAGCTCTATCTCGCGATCTGCGTCGCGCTGCTCGCGACGGTGGCGGCGGGATCCTGGTGGGGGCGGTCCTTTATCCAGCGAATCTTCGCGCTGACGCGGGTCACTGACGCGCTGGCCGCCGGCAAGATGGACGCTCGCGTCGCGCCCACGGGCCGCGACGAGATCGCGCAACTCGGGACCCAGTTCAACGCCATGGCGGATCGACTCGTGGAGCTCCAGGGCGAGATCCGCACGCAGGAACGACAGGTGATGTTCGGGCGCATCGCCGCCGGCCTGGTCCATGACCTCTCGCATCCGATTCAGAACATTGGCAACAGCTGCAAACTGATCCAGCGGGTCTACGACGATCCGGAGTATCGCACCACCTTCCGCACCACGGTCGAACGCGAGCTCGCCACCGTGAAACGCGTGCTGGAGGACCTGCGCAACATCGCCCGCCCGATGCCGCTGGAACGCTTCGCGGTCGACCTGAATGCGTCTCTCCGGGAGGCGGTCGAGACGATGGCGCCACTGGCGGAAACAGCCGGCGTCACCCTGCGGGCCGAACTCGCCCACGAACCGGCCTACGTCGAAGGGGACCTGTTCGCGATCGGACGCGTTCACCGCAACCTGATGCTGAACGCCATCCAGGCCACGGCTCCTGGCGGGCTGGTGGTTGCGGCCACCGAGGTCGAGCGCGATCGGGTCGTGATGAAGGTCTACGACACCGGGTGTGGCATCCCCTCCGACCGCCTGCCGCACATCTTCGAGGACTTCGTCACGACCAAGCGCCGAGGTCTCGGACTCGGCCTGGCGATCTCGAAAAAGATCACCCAGCAGCTCGGCGGAGAGATCCGCGTCGTCAGCGAAGTCGGAAGGGGCACGACGTTCGAGCTCGAGTTCCCCCGCGCCGCCGAACCGCCGATTGCGGGATGACACACGTGCAACGTGCGACGGTGCGGCGTGCGACGTGCGGTGCGACGTGCTGCGTGCGACGTGCGGTGCGACGTGCGACGTGCGACGTGCGACGTGCTGCGTGCTGCGTGCGACGTCCGATGCGTTTCTGTGATCGATCCGTTCCGTGAAGTCCGTGTTTCGTTGCCGTGGAATCCGTGTGGTGGAGGGTGAGATGTTCCTGAAACTGGTGAAAACCGCGTCGATCGAAGTGAACGGGCAGAGTTACGCCTTGCGCTACTACGAACAGCGCACCGGGCGCGGGGCGCGGCGCTATAGCTGCGAGGTGCTGCTCGGCGGGTCGGACCGGATCATCATCGATGACGACACCATGCCGAGCCTGGAGTCGCGCGTCGAGAGGCTGGCGCCGGCGACGGTTTACAGCCGGATGCTGTCAGCGGCGAGTTGAAACACGGATCACACGGACCGTCACGGATTACACGGCTTCTCAGGTCCGTGCAATCCGTTGAGTCCGTACGCAGGGCGGTTCACGAACCGCCCCTACACTCGGACCACCTTACTTCTTGGGAAGAACGGCGTCCTTGAGCTGCTTGGCGATGCGGGCCTTGACGACGGTCTTTGCCGCGATCTTGATCTGCTCACCGGTCGCGGGATTGCGCCCCATGCGCGCCTTCCGCTTCTGCACCACGAGCTTCACCATCCCGGGAATGACAAATTCCCCGGACCGCTTCAGCTCCTTCTCCGCGAGCGCGTTCAACTCATCGAAGAACTCCCGCGCCTGCGTCCGCTTCACTTCGAAGCGATCCGCAAAGTGCGAGAACAACTCTGACTTGCCCATCCTGCGGGCCTCTGCCATTGGATACCCCTTACTTGGGCGCGCTCAGCAACACCCGCCTCGGCCGCGCGCGCAATCGGCGGCTGCGGAGAAAATGACGACCTTCAGTGGATCGATTCAGCCGGTATCCTATCGTTCTCCTTTTTGCGGTGTCAATGACGATAGACCCAAAAACCGTGAAAAATCGGCCTGAATGCTACAATTTTTCGCATGTCTACCGCCCCGCTCGAGACCTTCCCCAATCCACGCCCCGGGCGTGACTACGAGATCGAGATCCGCTGCCCCGAGTTCACCTCGGTCTGCCCGAAAACAGGCCTTCCCGACTTCGGCGAAATCCAGATCAATTACATCCCCGGTGAACTGTGCCTCGAGCTCAAGGCGCTGAAGTACTACATCGTCAGTTTCCGCGATAAGGGCGTCTTCTACGAGGCGGTCACGAACCAGATCCTCGATGACCTGGTCGGCGCCTGCAAACCGAAGCGGATGACGGTGGTCGGGGACTTCTCGGTGCGGGGCGGGATCTCAACCTCGGTCACGGCGGAATACGAAGAAAACTGACGTACGCACTTCGCGGAGGGTGCGGGGGCGCTCACGCTGACGTACGCACTTCGCGGAGGGTGCGGGGGCGCTCACGCTGAGGGTGCAGGCAGACTTGCGCGGAGGGTGCGGGGGCAGCTCACGCTGAGGGTGCGGAGTGCGGTTTCGCCAGCCTCGCCACGGTGGCGCCCAGGTGCGCGCGGGGATCGTCCCAGAACTCGGCGACCAGCGGATGGCTGTCGAGCGCCCGCTGGACCATCGCTCGCTGCACGCCTTTGCCGCGGCCGTGGATCAGGCGCACTTCGCGAAACCCCGCCTCATGTGCGGCGCGCACATACTCCTGCACGACGTCCACGACATCACGCGGCGCGAAGGTGTGCAGGTCGAGGAAGTCTTCGATCGGTAGCTCGTGCACAGGCTGCACGTCGAACGTAACACGTCCGCTCCCAGCACGTAGCACGCGGCACGTCCGCACGTAGCACGTCCGCACGTAGCACGCCCGTCGCACGTCCGCACGTAGCACGCCCGTCGCACGTCCGACGTCGGACGCACGTCGCACACAGCACGAAGCACGTCGCACGTGTCAGAAGATCCCTGGGGCGACTCTCCAACGGACGCGGGTCTGGTAGTCACGGTAGGCCGGATCCTTCGCGAGGGTCTCCTCTTCGCACACCGCGCGGACCAGCAGCGCGGCGTCCGCGGCCACGAGGGCGACGATATTCCAGAGCGAGGGGCTGGCGATGAGGAACGCGACGTGGGTAACGAGGTATCCCATGTAGATGGGGTGCCGGACGAGCTTGTAAAGACCGGTCGAGACCACGCCACGGTTTGCCGGCAGCAAGGCGAAGCTGCGGCCCAGGGTGATCTTGCCGGCGATCACCACGGCGAGACCGGCGCAGGAAAGCGCCACAGTGATCCCTTCGGCGGCGAGCGGCGCAACGGCTGCGGGGGCGAGCAGCGGCGGCCCCATGATCGAAACGGCCGTCAGCACCCGGGCCTTGAAGCTCCGATCGACCGACACGGCAGATCGGCGAAACACCGTCAGCACGACGACCAGCGCCTCGCTGGCGAGCAGGAACAGACCGGTCAGCCGGCCGGTGTTGATGAAGTCCGAGCCGAAACGGATGGCCATGATCGAGAACAGCACGACGATGATGGCGCGTGCGGCGAGGTCCCCGGCAAAGCGCAGCAGCGCCGGGTAGTCGAGTCCCTCATTGGCGGCGGGGCCGGCCGGAAGCCCCATTTCTACCGACGTTGCCTTCATGCTCCCGCTCCCTGCGATCCCTGTTCTTCGAGGAAATAGCTGCCGCACGCCATGTCCAGCAGTTCCCGTGTAATGGCCGGCGTTTTGTTCTGATATCGGCAGATGTCCACGACTTGTTCAACCAGGTCCCGTGGATGGCAGGCGCGCATCTCCAGCTTGCGTGGCCCGTAGTAACGCCGCTCCAGGTACTCGACCATGACCGGGTCGAAGGCGAGGCCGCGCTTGCGGCAGTTCAACTCGAAGATCTTGCAGTACTCGTCGGCGGTGGGATCCTTCGCGAGGATCTTGTACGGGATTCGTCGCAGGAACGCTTCGTCGGCCAGCGACTCGGGTTGCAGGTTGGTCGCAAACACGATGAAGACGTTGAACGGCGTCTCGAACTTCCGGCCGGTATGCAGGGTCAGGAAATCGACCCGGCTTTCGAGCGGCACGATCCAGCGATTCAGCAGGTCCCGGGGCGGGATGCGCTGACGGCCGAAGTCGTCGACGACGAACACGCCGCCGTTGGCTTTCAACTGGATCGGCGCTTCGTAGAACTTCGAGATCGGGTTGAACGAGAGATCCAGCATCTCCAGCGTCAACTCGCCGCCGACCACGACTACCGGGCGGCGGATCTTCTCCCAGCGCTGGTCGAGCGAGGCGCTCGCAATGACGCTCCTGGACTCAACCGCCGAGACGGAACGCTGGTGGTTGACCGGATCGAACATCGTGATGATCTGGCCGTCCACGTCGATGGCGTGCGGGATGTACATGTCGGCGCCGAGGGCGCGGCCGATGCCTTCCGCGACCACCGTCTTGCCGTTACCAGGCTTGCCGTAGAGAAAGAGCGATTTGCCGGAATTGACCGCCGGACCAAGCTTGCCGAACATCTCCTGGTTGACGATGAGGTGCTCGAAGCCGGTCGCCAGGCGCTCCCGGTCGATCGGCATGCGCGCCGCCATGCAGGCGCGGACATAGTCGTTGTATTGCGACAGCGGCACCGGCGCCGGCCCGACGTAGCGGCACACGTCCATGTACTGCTGCGCACGGTCGCGCCCAAGGTCGGTCAGGATGTAACGATAGCCGGCGCTGCCGACGCCGCTGGTGCCGCGCACTTCGACGAGTTTCTCGATCCGGGCGTGCTGGACCAGCGCCTCGAGCAGTGAGTAGGGCAGCTTCAATTTGTCTGACAGCCCGCTCCCGCTCGCCTCGCCGCCGATCAGCGTCTTGAGCAGCAACTGTGAGAGTGACTCGGGGTGAAGACCGGACTCCGCAATCGTCGCCGGCGGCGGCGGCGGCGTCGGCACCTTCACCTGCGGACGCTCGTCGAGCAGCGCGGTCTGGGCCGAGGGCGCCGGCGTCTTGTTCAGCAGAACGGTCTCGGGCGCGTCGATGTTCAAGGTCGTGTTCATGATCGGCTACTTCTTCATGTTCTCGATCATCGGGAACAGCACCGTGACGAACTTGATCGCGGCCGGCCCGATTGTCACAACCCAGATCGACGGGAAGATGCAGAGGACGAGCGGAAACACCATCTTCACACCGGTCTTCGCCGCGGCTTCCTCGGCGCGCTGCCGGCGCTTGGTCCGCAGTGTCTCCGAGTACACCCGCAGCGACTGCGCGACGCTGGTTCCAAACTTATCGGTCTGGATCAACATCGTCACCAGCGAGCTGAGGTCGTCAACGCCGGTACGATCGGCGAGGTTACGCAGCGCCTCGGCGCGGGGCTTACCGGCACGCAGCTCGAGGTTGATCAACTTCAACTCGTCGGCGAGCTCGGGATACGCGAACGCGAGCTCGGTGCCGACCCGCGTAAGCGCCTGGTCCAGACCGAGACCGGCTTCGACACTGACGACCAGCAGGTCGAGCGCATCGGCGAGTGACAGGCGGATGCGGTGAGCGCGTCGCTTCGCCAGCCGTGCAAGCACCATCCCGGGCAGCAGGTAGCCCAGGCACAACCCGCCGAGGGCTACCAGCGTGTTCGGCCGAATGATCAGTGAGCTCGACAAGAGCAGGAACAGCACGACCGCAAACAGCACGCGGATGCCGAAGAAGATCGTCAGCGCTTCGTCACGGCGATAGCCGGCCTGGACCAGCCGGAGGCGCAGCGTACCCATCTCCTTGGGTGAACGTGGCACCTTGTCGCCAATCCGCTTGAAAACGCCGATCAGCGCCTGCCAACGCGGCTTGGCCGGCTGGACGTCCTCGCGGTCGGACATCAGTTCCTGCAGGCGGCGGTCGATCGCCTCTTCGCGCCTGGGCATGAAGAGCAGGGCGGCGCCGCCGACGAGCGCCGTACCAAAAACGAATGCGAGGAAGGGCAGCATGTTAAACCTCGATCTTCACGATCTTCTTGATCCACAGAAAGCCGGCGGTCTGCATGACGATCGCGGCCATCAGCATCTGCTGCCCCATCCGCTCCCGGAAGAGCAGGTTCATGTGATCAGGGTTGATGAAC
>JACDDJ010000046.1:11469-13365 GCA_013817065.1 Acidobacteriota bacterium | reverse complement strand
GGCCGTCCAGAGACATATCCCAGTGCCTGCAGCCGGGCGTTCGCTTCACGATCGATGTCCCTGGACACCGGGAGCTGATCACTCGAATAGCGGGAGACGCTGGTGTCCAGCGATCTCGCACGATCCGCGCCTTCGAGGATCGCGTTGCGGGTCTCGCCGCGATCCTCGGTGAGGTGATAGAGCTCCGGTTTCGGCGCGGCGATGTACTTCCAGCCGCCCGCGCGGACGGCTCGCAGCGGACTCCATCCAAAATCCAGCAGTGGGGCGAAGGACTCGGCGTACAGGGTGCGATCCGGGATCGTGGCCCCGCGTAGCGCGGCGTCGAGCGTGATGCCGTCGGCATCGAAGTGTCCCGCACCGAGAAGCGCCATCGCGGTAGGCGCGAGGTCGACGAGACTCACAGGAGCGTCGATGGCTCGTGGCTCCACACCGGGACCCGCCAGGATCCATGGCACCCGCAGCGTCGTGTCGTAGACGAAGATGCTGTGCGCAATCTCGCCGTGCTCGCCGAACGCCTCGCCGTGATCGGACGTCACCGCGATCAACGTCGATGCCGCGGCCTCGCCGAGCGAATCGATCAGCCGCCCGATCTGACGGTCGGCCTCGGTGATTTCCTCACCGTAGCGGACGGCGGTCGCGCCGCCGCGCCGTGCATCACCGTACGGTGCGTGCGGTTCGAACAGGTGCACCCAGAGGAAGAAGCGCTCGGTGCGATGTGACGCCAGCCAGGCGAGCGCCTCGTCCACGACGGCGGAGCCGGCGCGTTCATTCGATGGCCGTCCGTCGGACGTGCGCGGCATCTGATCACCGTAGGCGGCGAAGCCGCGATCCAATCCGAACCGCCGGTCCAGCGGAAAAGCACCGACGAACGCCGCGGTTGCGAATCCCTGCTTCGACAGGACCTCCGCGATCGTCGGCACCGCTGCGTCCACGCGCATCCCGTTGTGACGGGCGCCGTGACCGGGAGGGTAGCGTCCCGTCAACATCGTGGCGTGAGAGGGGAGCGTGATCGGCGCCGCCGCGAACGCGTTGGCGAACCGGGTTCCGCGAGAGGCGAGGCCGTCCATGGCTGGAGTGCGCGCCGCGCGGTCGCCGTAGGCGCCAACCCGATCGGCGCGCAGCGTGTCAACGGTGATCAGGATGAAATTGCGCGCGGTCTGTGAAGCCGGAGGCGATGCAGGCTTCGCCGACGGCTCGTCGCTGCAGCCGGCAGCGGCAATCAGAACTAAAGCGGCGACGACAACCCGAACCACATCGTCAGTATGCCATCGCCGCAAAGGTACCGATGATCCCCGCAAACCTGAGTATCGATGGAACTTGCTATTCGTTGCGGAGCGCCACCATTGGATCGACGCGCAGCGCGCGGCGCGCCGGAATGTAGGTTGCGATCAACGAGACGATCGCGAACAGCGCGCAGGCGGTGCCGAAGGTGAGCGGATCGACTCCGTTCACACCGTAGAGCAGGCCCTGGATCAGCTGCGCACCAATCGCGGCGAGGCCGAGGCCAAGGATCAGTCCGATGCCGGTCAGCATCAGTCCCTGGCGAAGCAGCAGGCGCATCACGTTCTGGTGATCGGCGCCAAGTGCGACGCGAATCCCGATCTCGCGTGTGCGCCGCGTAACCGCGTAGGCGGTGACGCCAAAGATCCCGATCGCAGCCAGCAGCAATCCGACCACTCCCAGCGCACCCGCAACCGCGCCGGCAATTCGCTGCGGTATCAATCCCAGGGCGGTGATCTCGCCGAGTGGCATCGCTTCGGTGACCGGCAGATTCGAGTTCATCGCGCGGATCGTCGAACGCAAAGCCGGAATCGCACTCGGGCCGGACGTCTTTACCAGCAGGTTGACGCGCGAGATGTATCGCTGCGCGAGTGGGACGTAGACATAGGGTTCTGC
>JACDDJ010000046.1:6937-11459 GCA_013817065.1 Acidobacteriota bacterium | reverse complement strand
TCTGCCGGCTCGGAGATGGACATGAGCCGGGCATCCGAGGCAACACCAACCACGGTCACACGAATCGTGCTCTCGCCGCGGTCACTGACGAACTGCTGCCCGATCGGATCGGCGTTCGGCCAGACCGTTCGCGCGAAGGCCTCGTTCACGATCGCGACCGGCAGCGCTGCCTCGGTGTCCTGCTCGGTGAAGTCACGTCCGCGGAGCAACTGCTGGCCCAGCGTGCGGAAGAGTCCAGGTTCAACGACGTTCCAGTCAGCGTCGATATCGCCACGCTGGTTTGCTGCCGGTGAGCCCGGCACCTGGATGGAGCCGAATCCCATCCGCCCGCCGTCGAGCGGCAGGTCGACCGCAATCGACGCTGCCTGGACGCCCGGCAGCGCCCTGGTCTGCGTGAGCAGCTCGCGGGCGAAGATGCGGCCGGTCTCGGCGTTGTAGCGGGCCAGCGAGAGATCCATCGAGACGACGTCCACGTTTTGGTGATTGAAGCCGGTTGGTGCGTCGGCCGCTTGCGCGAGCGTTCGCATGAACAGCCCGGCCGCGATCACGAGCACCAGCGACAGCGTGACCTGGCCAACGACGAAAACACTGCGCAGGCGCAGGCGTGAGCCTCCTGAGTGATCGGCATCGCCCTTGAGCGACGGGACCAGGCTCGTTCGCCGCGCCTGTAGCGCAGGCGCAAGGCCGCACAGCGCGGCGGCGATCGCAGACATGGCGGCGGTAAAGGCGACGACGCGCCAGTCGACCGAGAGGTCGACCGCGAGCGGCACCGGCAACTGCGGGAGAACGGTGAGCAGCAGCGCGGTGAGCCACCGCGAAAGCAGCAGACCCGCAATCCCCCCGAGTACGAAGAGGATGGCGGTTTCGGTGAGGAGTTGGCGAGCGATCCGTCCGGGACCGGCGCCGATCGCGACCCGGACCGCCATCTCTCGCGTCCGCGCCGCGCCGCGCGCCAGTTGCATCCCGGCGAGGTTCACACACGCGATCAGCAGCAGCAGCGTCACGATCCCCATCAGCAGCCCGAGGAACCCCGCGATCATCCCCGTCACGCCAGGGACCACCGCCTGCGGTGCTGCTCTGAATCCGAGCGCCTTGTTCGAGTCGGGGTACTCCAGTTCCAGCGCTTTCGAGACCGCCGCGAGTTCGGCGTTGGCCTGCTCGACGCTGACGCCGTCCTCGAGTCGAGCCCCCATGAACAGCCATGTTGAACGTCGTGACGTGAAGAGCGAGGCGCCACGGCTCGGCATCGCCTGCGTCAGCATGCTCATGGGCAGCCACATGTCGCCCTCGAGGACGGTCGTGCCCTGGAAGCCGCGCGCCGCGACGCCGACGACGGTGAAGGGGAAGCCGTTGATTGAAATCGTCCGCCCCACGATGGTGCTGTCAGACCCAAACCTCCTTTCCCACAGTTGATGACTGATTACCGCCACCGCATTCGCGCCCATCGCCCCGTCGTCTGCCGGCCCCAGCATCCGGCCGAGGTGGGCGGGTGTTCCCAGCACTGAGAAGTAGTTGGCCGTCACGACGACACCATAGACGCGTTCGGCACCGCCGTCGGCACCGAGGCTCATGGGGGTTGGCTCGAGCTCGTAGGCGTAGAGGCCGGAGAAGGAGGTGGTGCGGTCGCGCAGGTCCGCGTAGTTTGGATACGACACTGAATCGAAGCCCTCGCCGCGCGTGACGCGGCCGACGTCGACGAGCCGCTCTGGATTGGCGAGGCCGGGCATCGGGCGAAGCAGCATCGCGCTGGCCGCCGAGAAGATCGTCGCGTTTGCGCCGATGCCGATGGCCAGCGACAACGCTGCGATGACGGTAAAGAGCGGGCTCTTGCGCAGCAAGCGGAGAGCGAAGCGCGCGTCCTGAAGCCAGGTATCCAGCATCGAGAGGTCTCCTCGGGCGGTCCGCCTGCGCGATCTACGAACGCCTTCGTAATCGACGGAGCGGTGCGGTTGACGGTTCTGGAGACTTAGAGCGCTCGGAATGAACTATTGTTTCACCCGGGAGGAACTGCATGGCCGATGAGGATGATGATCTCGCGCTGGGCGCGGACATGGACGACGACGAGGACGGAAACGTGGGGATGGACGACGCCGGCGACGAGATCAGTGACGTCACCAATGACGAGCACGGCACTGTCTCGGAGGGCGATGAGGTCGGCGGCGGCTGGGTAGCGACCGGCGAGGTTGAGCCCGTGGATCGGGAGTCCGAAGCCCCGCGCGCGAAGAGGTCCGGAGCGAAGAAGACCCCCGCGACGAAGACCGTTGCGAAGAAGCCTGCTGCGCGGCAGAGCGGCGCGAAGAAAACTGCGGCGAAGAAGCCTGCGGCCAGGAAAGCCGCCGCCAGGAAGCCAGCCGTGAAGAAGCCAGCCAGGAAGAAGGGCGCCGCGAAGAAGGGCGCCGCAAAGAAGGGCACGGCAAAGAAGGGCGCCGCAAAGAAGGGCGCGGCAAAGAAGGGGGCCGGCGGTTCCAGGAAAGCCAGGGGCGGGCGCACCTCCAAAGCAAAGGGCCGCAAGCGTCGCTGATCCGGCTGGGCGGTCCGGATGGGGTCAGGCCCCCTATGTCACAGGGGGGCCTGACCCCATTTGCCGCAAGTCGTTCGCTGCGCACGGGTAACGCGTGCGCACGTGGACAAAAACCAGCTAATCTCGAGCTTTCACTCAGAGGCTCGCGTACCCATTTTCCATGTCCAACTCTGTTTTACTCACCGCGATCGCTACTGCTCTGTTCTTCCTCAGCTCGGGGGTGCCCGCGCAGCAGCCACCAACGGCCGAGAAACACCTCTCCAACATCCGTCAACTCACGCGCGGCGGCGAGAACGCCGAGGCTTACTTCTCGAGCGACGGCAATCGCCTGGTGTTCCAGTCCACACGTGAAGGCGTGCCCTGCGACCAGATCTTCACGATCAACATCGATGGCACCGGCGAACGTCGCGTCAGCAACGGCAAGGGCCGGACGACTTGCGGCTACTTCTATCCCGGTGCGCACACTGAGGACATCCTCTTTGCCTCGACGCACGGGACGGCCGCGGCCTGCCCCCCGAAACCGAGTTACGAGCGTGGCTACGTGTGGCCGGTGTATGACGGCTACGAGATCTACCGGGCGAAGGCGGACGGCAGCGGACTGACGCAGCTGACCAACTCGCCCGGCTACGACGCTGAAGCGACGATCGCGCCGGACGGCCTGATCACGTTCACCAGTGTGCGCGACGGCGACATGGAGATCTACTCCATGAAGGGGGACGGATCCGACGTGCGCCGGCTCACGAACCGCCCCGGTCCTGACGGTGGACCTTTCTTCTCCTGGGACGGCCGGCACATCGTCTTTCGCGGACGCCAACTGGAGTCCGGACCCGAGATGGACGACTACCGCGCGCTGCTGAAGCAGGCGCTCTGGCGTCCGACCGAGCTGGAGCTGTTCGTCATGGATCGCGACGGCCGCAATACCCGCCAGGTGACGACGCTTGGCGGCGCCAACTTCGCGCCGTCCTGGCACCCCGACGGCAAACGGCTCATCTTCGCGTCGAACATCGACGATCCGAAGGGTCGCAACTTCGATCTCTACCTGATCAACATCGACGGCACCGGCCTCGAGCGCGTTACATTCAACCGGACGTTCGACGGCTTCCCGATGTTTTCACCAGACGGCAAGAAGCTGGTGTTCGCGTCCAACAGAAACGCGAAGTCGGAAGGGGAGACCAACGTTTTCATTGCTGACTGGGAGTGAATAAAAACAACTTCCAACTTCCAACGCCCAACTACCAAAACGCCCAACTACCAGAAACTCCCAACGCCCACCGGTCAAACCGCAGACCCACACAAAAGGCGGCCTCAGCCGCCTTCACCGCGATAAAAGTCAACTCCTAGCGCGACTAAAAGTTTAAACTCTTCGGGTTATTACAGTTCTGCAAGTGCAGGCGGACGAGGGTGGCTGGTACGAACCTCGCCATGGAAAGTGCTTCGCGCACCTCTCAACACTCTGATCAGCTACTTCGCGCGAGCCTGGCGCTCGCGGTTTGTCGGGATTTTCTATGTTCAGCCTCACTGAATTCTGGTCACGCAGCAAGTCGCCCGCTCCGGTACCGGCGGCCGACTCGCTCGATGCCTTCTTTGCCGAGAACGGACCTCCTGCTCCGGAACAGCAGGCAGGGCCAACATTCAGCCGCGCCTGGCTCTACGTTGCGTCCATCGGTCTCGTCGTATTGATCGGGGCCACCGCCGGCGGCGTCTACCTGCTGAAGAGGGGCGAACCCGTCAGTGCAGCCCCCTCCGCCGCGGTGACGATCGAGTCGGACCCGGTTGGTGCGGAGGTCAGTTCCGCCGGCGTCGCGAAGGGAGTGACCCCGCTGACGCTCTCCGTCGCGCCCGGGGAGCACACCTTCGAGGTGGTCCATGCTGAACGGCGCAAGCAGGTCCGCGTCAATGCGCGCGCCGAGACCGCGGTCGTCCACCACGTCCAGTTCGATCTGCCAGGCGAAGGAGCCACTGGGGCACTGCCGAAAGGATCGTCCCCACAGTCGGTTGCGA
>JACDDJ010000046.1:0-6927 GCA_013817065.1 Acidobacteriota bacterium | reverse complement strand
TACGAGCACCGAGCTTCCGCGCCACTTCGGCCTCGAACTCGAGCGCTCGACCGGCCGGTCCCGCCGCCGGCTGGATCACGATCACGTCACCAATTCCGCTGACCGTGATGGAGGGGGGCCAGGTGATCGGGTCCACCGCGTCCGCGAAAATCATGCTGCCGGCCGGTAAGCGCGACTTGCGATTCAGCAACGACAGCCTTGGATTCTCGGCGGGCCGGAGCGTGCAGGTCAGTGCCGGAAAGACCGCCACCATAGCCGTGTCTGTGCCCAAGGCGGCCATCAACATCAACGCGGTTCCCTGGGCGGAGGTCTGGATCGATGGCGTTCGAGTGGGTGAAACCCCGATCGGCAACTACATGGTCCCGCTCGGCTCCCATGACATCGTGTTCCGCCACCCCACACTTGGCGAACGTCGTCAAACCGCAACCGTCTCGAAGACGGCTCCAGCGAGGGTGTCGGTCGACATGAGGAAGCAGTGATGAAGAACTACGTCCCCGTCCTCGCACTCGCCGGACTGCTTGGTCTGCCCG
The DNA here is from genome assembly GCA_013817065.1 of Acidobacteriota bacterium. Classification (GTDB taxonomy): domain Bacteria; phylum Acidobacteriota; class Vicinamibacteria; order Vicinamibacterales; family 2-12-FULL-66-21; genus JACDCA01. The sequence goes on along the minus strand of JACDDJ010000046.1, from coordinate 6,397 downwards.
CACTGGCCGCCTCCCAGGATATGGAGCTCGTCCGCGCCTTGTACGTGGCGGCCTCGTACGAAGAGGCGCTTGCGGCGATGCCGGAAGGACTTTCGACCACGGCCGGCACCGAGCTCGAGCAATATCGCGCGTTGTGCCTGCTTGCGCTCGGTCGTGAAGACGATGCGAGGACGACGATCGAGCGGCTGGTGAAGGCGCACCCGTCATTCGTGCCGCCGGCGGACGAAGTGTCGCCGCGCATGCGGGCGCTCTTTACGAGTGTCCGGACCGCGCTGATCCCCGCCATTGCCAAGCAGGCCTACGCGGATGCGAAGGTTGCCTACGAGGCGAAGGATCGTGAGGCGGCGCGTGCCGGCTTTCAGCGGACGCTCGAACTGATCGACAGTATTCCCGACGAGGACCGCGGGACGCTGGATGACATGCGGTTGCTGGCGGCCGACTTCCGGGAGTTGACCACGGTGCGCCTGGCCCCCGTGCCTGAGATGCCGCGTCCCGCTCCCCCGTCCGCCGCGGCCGAGACCGCTGCGCCAGCAGGTGCGGTTGTCCCCGCGGTCGCGGTACGCCAGGAGCTGCCGCCGTGGAGTCCGCTCGACGGCGTGTCGCGCCGCACCGAATACGTTGGCGTGCTGCAGGTGCAGATCGGGCCGGATGGCCGGGTCACGCTCGCGCGGATGTTGAAGGCGAGTCATCCCGCCTACGATGTCGCGGTGCTGCGTGAGGCGAAGCGGTGGCTGTATAAGCCGGCCACGCGCGGTGGCCAGCCGGTCGCCTCGCAGCGTGAGATCGAGATCCGGCTGCGTCCGCAGCCGATGACCGACGGCAGGAGTGGAGGTTCGGAGCTGTAGCCCGGACTATAGTCGGTCTCGCCTCGCAGACAAAAATCCTCCGTCGGGCAGCCAGGGCCGGCTGGAAAGGGGCGGTCCGAAGGGCCGCCGCACGAACGATGAGACCAATTCACGCCTTCGCGCGGTTCGCCTACGACCTGCTTCGAGACCTTATCTGAATGGAAGATGGCAAAGGGAACAGCGAAAAGAGCTGTTCCTTCAGCCCAAGTGCGCAAGCAGAACACTTTTCCATTTTCCCTTTTCCATCTTCCATCGTGAAGGCCCGCAGGCCTTCGCGCAGCCTTCGCGTAGCAACTAAAGTCTGCCGAAAGAGGGACTTTAGTCTGCGAATCACCGTGACTCTGTCGGCCGAATCCCGGACAAAAGGGCTCTGATGGCGAAAATGAACGCCGTTCCGGCTACTTTTTACACCATCCTTGTGGCGACTCCCTTGCACAATTCGCCATGCCCAACGTAATTCGAGCGGCTAGTGACCCAGCTCTTTCGGTCAGGCAGGCGCTGATGACGGCGTTCGTGTCTCTGGCGGAGGAGCATGATGCTCGCGGGTCAATCGATTCGTGTAGCGCAGTCCTTCAGGGCTGTCTGCCGAAGTTCTCACTGAGGTCGTGCGGATGCAACGCCGTTTAGGGGATCGCAGGGGCCGACCCCGGTTCGAGATCGTTGGGGAGCTATGGGGCACGCTCGACGCCGTCGTCGGGATGCCGGTGGTGAATGTTGGGAGGGGTGGGGCGCTGGTTGAATCGACGGTGCCGCTGGCGCCGCAATCGGTTCACCACGTTGCCGTGACCTGCGACGGCAGGCCGACGCCGGCCAGCGTGCAGGTGCGGCACGTGAACCCTGTTGTCGGACCGGATGGCCGGAATCGTTACTTGATCGGGCTTGAATTCCTCACGATGCCATCGGCGCTATTGGCGCAGATCGAGGCCTGGCTGGGCAACGGGTCCGGAGCCGTACCGGAAGGTGTTTGAGTGATGGTTCCCATCATCGAGCGGCGTCGAACGCCACGCGTGGAATTGAACGCGGACGAGAGCCTGACGTTCGAGCTTCGGCACCGGGTCCAGTTGCTGGACATCAGTCAGACCGGGGCACTGGTCGGGTGCGACACGGCCGTCCCGGTTGGCACGCGCGGGCAACTGCGGGCGGGGATTGCGGCGCATACGTTCAGCGCGGAGGTCGACGTCAAGCGGCACCACCCGAAGCCGCCGGTACGAACACAGTTCGGGATGGGAACGGCGTTCGGGTCCATGGACGACCGCAGCCGGAAGTTCCTCGACGAGATCCTGCAGCGCGCACGCGATTGACGCGGCGCGCCATCGGCGTTGGGGGGTCCCGCGGGGCGAAGCCCCCCGGTAGGAGACGACACGAATGAGATCTCAGGGCAACGGGGAATTGATCGGGACGAGTTCGGCGATCCGCGAGCTGATCGAGGAGATCGGCCGGATCGCGACGTCCGACGCCAAGGTCCTCGTGACTGGCGAGAGCGGCGTCGGCAAGGAGCTCGTCGCCACCGCGATCCACCGCCGCAGCCCGCGTGCCTCACGTCAGCTCGTCACCGTGAACTGCGCCGGCCTGCCGGAAACCCTCCTCGAATCCGAGCTGTTCGGTCACGTCAAGGGGTCGTTCACCGGCGCCTATCGCGACAAGATCGGCAAGCTGGAGCTGGCTGACGGCGGCACGATCTTCCTCGACGAGATCGGCGAGATGACGCTGCGGATGCAGGGGATGCTCCTGCGCTTCATGGAGACCGGCGAACTGCAGAAGGTCGGTTCGGACCGGGTCACGACGCGCGTCAACGTCCGCGTGATTGCGGCGACGAACAAGAGCCTGCGCGACATGATCATCAAGGGCAGCTTCCGCGAGGATCTGTACTACCGTCTCAACGTCATCCACCTGACCGTGCCGGCGCTGCGCGACCGCCGCGAAGACATTCCGCCGCTGATCGAGCATTTTCTCGGCCAGTTCACGCGAAACGGCCACATCCCCAAGGCACTCGCGCCAGGCACGATGCGGCTGCTCAGCGAGTATTCGTGGCCAGGCAACGTCCGCGAGCTCGAAAATGTCATCGAGCGCCTCGTCGTCACGGGTCGCAGCGAAGCGATCCTGCCCGAAGAACTGCCGATGGAAGTGCGGATGCACAGCAACGTCAGCCTGCGTCCGAAGCGCGAGCGGCGCCGCACCGTGGCGGACGATCTTTACAAGCGGCTGACCGAGGAGCGCGAGTCGTTCTGGGCCGCGGTCTATCCGCTCTACATGGAGCGCGAGATCACGCGCGGCAACGTCCGCGACGTCGTCCGCAAGGGTCTGGAAGAGGCGCGCGGCAACTACAAGATCGTGGCGAAGATGTTCAACATGGAGAGCCGCGACTACAAGCGGTTTCTGAACTTTCTGCGCAAGCACGATTGCCAGGTGCCCTTTAAGGAATACCGCCAGTGACGAAGTGGCTGGCGACAAGAAGCATCATGAAGACAACTCTCCCCCTCGCTCTTGTCCTCGTCGCGGTGACTACGACGATGGCGCAGCAGGCACCGCCGGCCGCACCGCAGGGCGCCACCGGCGCCAAGCCCGAACTGCCGGCAGGGGTGCCGACCCCCAGAGATTACGTTATCGGTCCAGACGACGTGCTGGTTGTCGTGTTCTGGCGCGAGAAGGAGATGTCCAGTGAGGTGGCGGTGCGCCCGGACGGCATGATCTCGCTTCCGCTCTTGAACGACGTCCAGGCATCTGGACTGACGCCCGAGGAACTGCGAGCGCGTCTCACCGAGATCGCCTCCAAGTTGATCGAGGAGCCAACCGTCACGGTAGTGGTTAAACAGATCAACAGCCGCAAGGTTTTCGTCACCGGCCAGGTAGGCAAGCCGGGTCCGTATCCTCTGTCAGGGCCCACCACCGTGCTGCAGTTGATCGCGATGGCGGGGGGGCTCCAAGAGTATGCCGACTCGAAGAACATCCTGATCATGCGGACCGAGGGCGGTAAGCCGGTGAGCTTCAAATTCAACTACAAGGACGTAAGCAAGGGCAAGAACCTCAAGCAGAACATCGAACTGAAGCCGGGCGACACGATCATCGTCCCGTGATTGATGAAGATCATGAGGTTCCTTGTCATCGGTCTGTGCGCCAGTGCTGCTCTCGCGTCCGCCGTTCCGGCGGCCGCGCAGCAGCCACCACCGCGTGCTGAACGTCCCTATCGGGGTCTGTTCGGCGGCAGTGTCGGTGAGACAGAGCAGTTGTTGACGCTGAACGTCTCACTGGGGGCCGGCTATGACGATAATGTTCTCGCTGATTCTGCGGGCGGAGGCTTCACAGATCCTCGACGGGCGCAGGGTGGCGGTTTCGGTAGCGGTTCAGCGCAACTCACTTATGGTTTGAACCGCCGGAGGGTCGGCCTGAACGCCTCGGCCGGCACATCCAACCGGTACTACCCCAACATAGCGGGCGATCAGGTGCTGGCCGCTCAGAGTGGCGGCCTCGGAGCCTTCATCCAAATCGCGAAGGCGACGCGCATAGTTGCGAGTCACACGACAAGCTACCAACCGTATCTCACCATTGGCCTGTTCCCGCAACTGTTTGAGGTGCCTGGTCAGGTGGCGCCAGCAAGTCAGGATCTTGCGGTGGAGGAATCCGACTACTTCAATCACGTGTCGAGTATCGACTTGACGCAGGCATTGACGCGGAAAGCCTCAGTGTCGGCCTCCTACAGCCGCCGTTCGAGTGACTTTCAGTCTGCAGACAGGGATTTCAAGAGCAATGCCGCGGGTGGACGGTTCTCCTTAAGTTTTTCAAGAGGGCTGGCGATGCGGCTAGGGTATGGCTACACCGACGCTCTTTACAATGTGGCTGGCAGGGGAGCCGTCAAGGCTCACAACATCGACGCCGGACTGGACCTGAACCGCCCATTATCGTTCTCGAGGCGGACCACGATTGCTGTCAGCACAGGTTCGACTGCCATAGTGGATGGTGATCGCACCTACTATCGCCTGCTCGCGAACGCCCGGCTCAATCGCGAGATCGGACGCACCTGGAACGCATCACTGTCGTATGCCAGAACGGCAGGTTTTGTCGAGTCACTCGCTGGACCGGTGTTTTCGGATGCCGTGACACTCGCGTACGGCGGGATGGTGAATCGGCGGTTTCAGTTCACGTCGAGCCTGTCCGCGTCAATTGGTGAGTTCGCCCTCGTCGGCCAAGGGAGTGGCTTCGACACCTACGCGGCCTCCCTTGGTGCGACGTACGGTCTAAGTCGGCACATGGCGCTGGGTGTCAACTATTCGCATTACCGCTACGCGTTCGATGCGGGAGCACCGATCGAGCCTGGACTCTCGCGCGAGTTGGATCGAAACAGCGTGCAGGCGTATCTGAGTATGTGGGTGCCGCTTGTGCACCAGTTGAGGAGACCCGATGCTTCCCGGTAAGAAGTTCGAGCCCGAAGAGATCCTGCAGATCCTTCGGAACAGGATCTGGCTCATTCTCGTGCCCTTGGCTGTCGTCTCCGCGGCGACCGCATTAGTCGCCCGCAAACTACCCGATCGCTACCGGTCAGATGCACTTATCCTCGTGGTCCCTCAGCGGGTGCCGGAAGCTTACGTGAAGTCGGCAGTCACAACGAAAATCGAGGACCGCCTGCATTCGATCTCTCAGCAGATCCTCAGCCGCACGAGACTAGAACCCGTTATCCAGGACTTCAACCTGTACGCCGAAGACCGCAAAACAGGGATCATGGAAGACATAGTCGAGAAGATGCGGGCCGACATAAAGGTTGACGTGATAAAAGGGGATGCTTTCCGCGTGAGCTACAGCGGTAGCGAGCCGCGTACCGTGATGAAGGTCACCGAGCGCCTGGCGACGCTCTTCATCGATGAGAACCTTCGAGAGCGGGAGGTGCTTGCGCAAGGAACGAACCAGTTTCTCGAGGTGCAACTGGACGAGGCTCGCCGCCGCCTAATTGAACAGGAGAAGAAGCTCGAGGAGTATAGAAATCAGCACACCGGCGAGCTTCCGTCTCAGATCCAATCCAACATGCAGGCAGCCCAGAACACTCAGCTCCAAATCCAGTCTCTACTCGAATCCATCAATCGCGACCGTGACAGACGGGTGGTCGCCGAGCGGCAGTTCGGTGAGCTTCAGTCGGAGGCGTCTATCGCCCTTACCTCGGCTGGCTCTCAGGGCGATGCCGAGCCGGCTACAACCGGGACTCCAGCGCAGCAGCTTGCTCAGGCGCGCGCCACCCTGCAGGCGCTGGAGCTCAGGTTCAAGGCGGGGCACCCGGATCTTGGAATCTGGCAGCGGCGCATCCGTGATCTGGAGAAGCAGGCGGAAGCCGAAGCGCTACGGGCGCCGGTATCCCCGCAGGGCTTACCCGTAACGGCCTCGCCTGCCGAAGCGGGTCGGCAGCGGCGCGCGGCGGACCTGCAGGCGGAGATCCAGCAACTGGACCGGCAGATTGCCTATAAGCAAGGGGAAGAGACGCGCCTGCGTTCAGCCGCGGCCGCCTACCAGGCCCGTATTGACCGCGCTCCAGGTCGGGAATCCGAATTGGCTGAATTAACTCGCGACTA
>JACDDJ010000511.1:2863-4077 GCA_013817065.1 Acidobacteriota bacterium | reverse complement strand
GCTATCGCCGATCCGATCCCGGCGCCGTCGATGACGATGCCGGCGTCCGCTTCGCGACGGGCCACCGTCCGCGCGACGAGCGCCGCAATGTCCGGATAGTCCACCGCTTCGGTCGTCGCCGTTCCAAGGTCCAGGACCGCGATGCCCTTCCCCCTGAGATGCTGCAGGATAGCGGTCTTCATCGCGATGCCGGTGTGGTCATTCCCAATCGCGACCCGCCGGATATCGGCCGTCGGCGCCAGGTCATCCGGCAAGGCGCCATCAAACGACCCGGCCTGCACGACCGTCACTCGCCGCTCCGCCAGGGTGTCTTTCGCCAGTGGGGTGACGTGCCCGCCCTTCGCAAGCTCCACCGTTGCGCCACGATCGATCGTGCGCGCATCGCTTTCGGTGATGATGTCGAACTTTTTCATCTATTCCTGGAGGATCGCGATGTGCGGAAGGTTTCGATACTTTTCCGCATAGTCCAGCCCGTATCCGACCACGAACCGGTCCTCGATCGTGAAGCCGATGTAGTCGACCGGCACTTCGACCTTCCGGCGGGACGGCTTACTCAGCAGGCATGCCGTCCGCAGGGTCTTCGGCGCGCGGCTGCGCAGAATCTCCTGCAGGTACTTCAACGTCAAGCCGGTGTCGACGATGTCTTCGACGACGATGACGTTGCGATTTTCGAGGCTGGTGTCGAGGTCCTTCTGGAAGCGGACTTCGCCCGACGACTTGGTGCCGGCGCCGTAGCTCGATACCGCGATGAAGTCCATCGAGACGCGCGTGCTCATACCGCGGATCAGGTCCGACATGAACATGAACCCGCCCTTGAGGACGCACACGAGATGGATCTCTTCACTGGCGGGATAATCGCGCTCGATCTCCTGCGCCAGTTCCTTCACTCGCGACTGGATCGTCGCCGCATCCAGCAGGATGTTCATTTCTTCACCGCCGCTCGCACCTGCGTCGCGATCTCGTTGGCTTCACGAATGACGTCCGCCTCGTTCAGCGTCAGCATCTTTCTGTCACGCATCAGCACCTTCCCGTTCACGATGGAGGTCCGCACATCCTCGCCGCGAGCCACATAGACCAGGTGAGAGATCGGATCGTACATCGGCGTCTGTCGCGCTCCCGCCATCGAGACGACGATCATGTCGGCGCGTTTGCCTGGCTCGATCGATCCGATCCGGTCGGCCATGCCGAGGGCGCGCGCCCCCTCGATCGTCGCC
>JACDDJ010000511.1:0-2853 GCA_013817065.1 Acidobacteriota bacterium | reverse complement strand
TGCCTCTTTCGCCGGCAGTGCGCGCGGGTCGCGCTTCGCGTGCTTCTGGAGGAGGGCCGCCTGGCGCGTCGCCTCGAACATGTCCAGGTCGTTGTTGCTCGCCGCGCCATCGGTGCCAATGCCGACGTCGATCGAAGCCGCCCGCATCGCCGGCACCTTCGCGGTCCCGCTCGCGAGCTTCATGTTGCTCTCCGGGTTGTGCGCCACCGCCACCTTCCGCTTCGCCAGAATCGCAATATCGGCCTCGTCGAGCCACACTGCGTGGGCCGCCAGCGTCCGCGGCCCCCAGAAGTTGAGCGACTCCAGGTAGCGCGTCGGCGACATCTTGTGCTGCTTCCGGGAGTTCTGCGCTTCGTCGGACGTCTCGGCGAGGTGGATGAGGACCTGCGCCTGGTATTTGTCGGCCATCGCCCGCACACTCTTGAGTGTCGCGGCATCGAGTGTGTACATCGCGTGCGGTGCGAGAGCCGGAGTGATCAGCTCGTCGCCGGCGAACTCTTTCAGGTACGCTTCCGTCCGCGCCAGGCCCGCCGCCGGCGTCTTCGCATCAGCCACCGGAAACTGGATGATCGTCTGGCCGAGCACGCCGCGCATGCCGGCCTCACGGGTGACGCGCGCGATCTCCTCTTCGAAGTAATACATGTCGGTGTAGGTGGTGGTCCCCGACTGGATCATCTCCAGCACGGCGAGCCGCGTGCCCGCACGCACGAATGCCGGCGTGAGGGTCTTCGCTTCCGCCGGGAAGATGTAGTTCTGAAGCCACTCCATCAGCGCGAGATCGTCCGCGAGCCCGCGGTACAGAACCATGGGCGCGTGCCCGTGGGTGTTGATCAGCCCCGGCAGGACGATCTGGCCCTCGGCGTCGATCGTCTCTTTCGCCGAGAATCTCGCGACGATGGCTTCCGCAGTATCGACCGCGAGGATCTGGTTCCCGCCGATCGCCACCGCCCCCCGCGGCACCACCCGCCCCGCCGCATCCATTGTCACAACGGTCGCGTTGTAGACGATGAGATCAACTTGCTGAGGCTGAGCCGCCGTCGCGGCCACCAGCGCCACGACCGCTACCAGGAAAGCGAGAATTCGTCTCCGCATGAGTTGGTCGATTGTACTCTGCACCCGGCACCCTGGGCAGTGCCCGGCACCCTTGGCGTCAGTGCCCCGCACCCTAGGCGTCAGTGCCCCGCACCCCCAGCGTTAGTTCCTCCGCACCCTCAGCGTAAGTCCCTTTCTTGTATAGTTCTGCCGTGCCCGTTCACATTGTTCAGCATCCCCTCGTGCACGATGCGCTGGCGATCCTGCGCGCCACGGACACCCCACCCGAGCTGTTTCGCAGGATGGCGGTTCGGATCAGCCTGCTGCTTGCGGCGGAAGCCACCCGCGACCTGCCCGCCGCGGCGGTGACGGTGTCGACGCCGCTTGGCCCGGCTGCAGGCACTCGCGTGAACGGTGATGTCGTGGTAGTACCAGTGCTTCGCGCCGGTCTCGGGATGCTGGACGCGATCCTGGAACTGATTCCCACTGCACGTGTTGGCCACATCGGGCTGCAGCGCGACGAGCTGACCGCGGTGGCGTCGCGGTATTACTCGAAGCTTCCGCAGGACATGTCCAGCTCGTTCGTGCTGATGATCGACCCGATGCTCGCGACCGGCGGGAGTGCCGTCGCCGCACTCGACATGCTGCGGGAGGCCGGCGCACGCGACGTTCGCATGATCTGCATCGTCTCCGCGCCTGAAGGTATCGCGCTCGTCGAGCGGCAACATCCAGACGTTCACATCTACACGCCGGTGATAGACGACGGACTCAACGATCACAAGTTCATCGTCCCTGGGCTCGGCGACTTTGGAGATCGTCTTTATGGCACCCACTAAGTCGAAGACCGAGCGCACCGTCGAACGCCGGTCGGTGCGCCGCGAACCGGACGACAGGTGGCGCACTTCGCTCACCTGCATCGCGCCCAACAAGATCCTGGTACGCGGTTATCCGCTCGACGAGATGATGGGCCGCCTCACGTTTGGTGAGTCGATTTACCTCCTGCTGATGGGCGAAGTGCCGTCGCCGTCAATCGGCAGCCTGATGGAGGCGGTGCTGGTATCGTTCATCGATCACGGGGCGACGCCGCCGTCGACGTTGGCGGCGCGGAACACCGCTACGACGGGTGCGGCGTTGCGAGCGTGCGTTGCGTCGGGGATCCTCGGGTTCGGGCGATACCACGGTGGCGATATCGAGTCGTGCATGCACTTCCTCGACTCCGGTCTGGAGAAGGTACGCAGCGGCTCGAGCTACCACGACGCGGCGGCGGTGATCGTCGACAGGTGCCTGTCGAATGATGAGGCGGTCCCGGGGTTCGGGCATCGGTTCCACACCCGCGACCCGCGCGCGGCGCGGCTGTTTCAGATGGCGCTCGAGCTCGAAGCCGAGGGTGAGCACGTGCAGATGATCCGCGCCGTCGAGATCGTCATGTCCGATGGGGCCACCGTCGAGACCCCCATGCCGGTCAACATCGATGGCGCGATCGCGGCGGTGTGCGGGGACATCGGGATCCCGCCAGCAGTGGCAAATGCGCTGTTTGTCATTTCCCGCGTTCCAGGGATCGCTGCGCACGCGCGCGAAGAGATCGAACGCAACACGCCGATGCGCCAGATCGACCCGAAGGATCACCTGTATGACGGTCCCTCCCAGCGAAGACTGCCCGAGCGGCGCAAGTAGCTGAACCGTGTCGAAGAAGCTTGCAGTCGGAGCGCGGAAGGCAGGGATGAAGGGGAAACGATCGGCCTCGAAGCGAGAGTTGATCGAAGCCGGTGAGGACAAGAACGCTGGTGGATCAGCCTCTCCTGGTCGTCGTAAAGGCGGCGG
>JACDDJ010000510.1 GCA_013817065.1 Acidobacteriota bacterium | reverse complement strand
ACGGTGGATATGTCCAGACGATTTCCATGGAGCGCCCGGAGCTCTCTGCCGCACCCGTCCTGACGATTGGCAGCCGGAAGTTCACGCATGGCGCGGAGATCACGGTCGGTGCCATGAGCGCCGCGACGGTGTCGGGCCCGGTGGCGAAACACACGAAGGGGACGCCGGCGACACGCGGCGCCGCAATCGTGACGCCCTCTACCGCGGACGTCGCGACCGAACTCGCAGCCGCGTCCCTGATTCTCACCAGGACCGGCGGCTGTGGGCCGCAGCGCGGTCCAGCGCCGGCGCTTCCACGCGTTGCCACCCGAACCGTGGGCGTGGCTGGTCCGACCCCGAGACCTACATGCGTCGCGTTGAACAGCGAAGCCTACGCTGCCGCCGAAGCTTCAGAGGTGGGCGCAACCGTCACGCTTGCGGGTCCAACCCAGGATGTCGTCCGCACGCAGACGTGGAACGCCGTCGGCCGGCTCGCCGGCTCCGACCCGGCGCAGGCGCAGGAAGTGATCCTGCTCAGCGCCCACATCGATCACGTCGGCACCGGCCGCGGTCAGGCTGCACCCGGCGCCGACACCATCTATAACGGGGCGGACGACGATGCGTCTGGGAGCATCGCGGTGCTCGAGTTAGCCGAAGCGTTTGTGAAGGGCGCGCGTCCGAAGCGGACGATCGTGTTCGGCTGGTTCGGCAGCGAAGAAGCCGGCGGGACTGGCTCTCGGTATTTCGCGGACAAGGCGGTGGTGCCGCTCGACAAGATCGTCGCGAACCTGCAGTTCGAGATGATCGGCCGTCCGGACGCGAAGGTGCCGCCGCACACCCTTTGGCTGACCGGCTACGAGCGTTCGACGCTCGGCCCCGAGCTGGCGAAGCGCGGCGCCAGGCTGGTGCAGGATCCGCATCCCGACCAGAGCTTCTTCACGAGGTCGGACAATATCCAGTTCGCGCGTCGCGGCGTCATCGCGCACACGGTGTCGAGCTTCGGTCTGCACAAGGACTACCACCAGGCGTCGGACGAGATCGGCACGATCGACTTTGCGCACATGACCGATTCGATTCGTTCGATGGTCGCCCCAATCCGGTGGCTGGCGAGCTCCTCGTTCAAGCCGGACTGGTTGCCGGGACAGAAGCCGCAGTAATCCGCCTTCACCGCGGTCCGTGGACTGACATCTCCCGGCTCACCCACAGCGGTACCGTGCTGATGCGCACGAAGCGCGCGCGCACATCGGGCAGCGGGATCGTCATTGCGACGAGCCGCTGATCCTCGAGCGCTGCCGAGAGGGCGAGCCCGCCGGTCCAGCCTTCCCACGCTTTCGTCCAGGCCGAGCCGTCATGCGATGTTTCGACGAGTGAATCCGTGCCGATTTCGGCGTGCCTCCAGCGCAAGTTGACGGTGAGAGCCCGAATCACCTGTTCCGGACCGAGATCGAGGGTCGCGACACCGGCGGCGCTCTTGACCGCAGTGGCGGGCAACTGCGGACCGATTGCGGGCTTCCGCTCCTGCGGCCGCGGCGGAACGAGAAACACCGGGCCGGTGCCGGACTCCTCGTGCAGCACACCGCCGGCGCGCTCCACCAGCGCACGCCACTCGCCCTTCGGATCCAGGCGGCGATGGACGACGACGACCAGTGGACGTCCGGCGGCGAAGTAGGTGAGCGGGCTGGGATCTCCCCGCATCAAGGACGTTGTGAGCAGCGAATAGTGTTGCGGCGTGTGACCGCTGTAACCGTTCACGAGTGGACGGCCATGTGTCATCGCCCGGTACATCGCGGCGATGTTCACCGCGGAATCGTCGGCCGGCAGCTCCAGGACCACTGCGTTTGCCACGTCCGGGAGGATGACCCGGGCCGGCGGCGCGGCCAGCGGCATGGGCAGGATCCAGCTGTCGCGCACGAGCATGACCACCAGCACCACGCCCAGGCCGACTCGTGCCCAGAGCGGTCGCGGCGCCAGTCGCGCCGCCGCGATTGCGGCGCCGGTCGCGGCGCACAGCGTTGCCATCATCGCGAATCGCGCCGGTACTCGCAGTCCGCTAAAGCCCGGTAGCCAGGTGAGCAGCGAGTACGGTTGCGAGAGCACGCCACCGATCGTGTTCGAGGAAGCTGGACCGAAGCAGAGCCACCAGAACATCACCGCTGCGGACGAGTAGAACAGTGCAGGGGAGCGCTTCGCAACAGCCTCCCGCAGGTGCCGCCTGAAGAGCAGGACTAATGCACCGGCCAGCAGCAGAAGCGGCACCGTCGCACCAGGAAACAGAAAGCCTTCCTGCGTCATGGCATCCCGCGGCGTCCAGTACTTCAGCAGGTAGCCGGTCTGGACGAACGAGGCCATTCGCGCGCTGAACATCTGCATCTCTTCGAGCGTGCGCTCCAGACCGAGCGCGGCGTGCACTTCCCGGTACTTCAGGAGCGTCGGCACCAGCAGGAGCGACGAGGCCACGAAGGTGAGGCCGAGCGCCACACCGGGCCGGGGATCCTTGCGCCAGTCGATGAACCACGCCAGCCAGAGGACGATGAGCACAGGGAAGAACAGCAGGTAGTAGCCGTTCGAGAGCGCCTGTATCAGCCAGGCCCCGGCAAAGAGCGCCAGCCAGCGGCGACGCCGATCGTCCAGGTAGGTGTGCATCGCGAACAGCGCCAGCGGCATCCACTGCGCCGTGAGCACCTGGAGGTGCGACAGCTGCGACGCGCGGTATGGCGCGAACGCGAAGGCTGCGCCGAGCAGCACGCCCGCTGCCGGAGAACCGGTCAGCTTTCGGCCGAGCCGGTACGCGAAAAGTCCGGACAACCAGGACGAGAGGATCAGGGCGACGTTGTAGGCGGCGATCGGATTGACGCCGAGCAGATGGAGCGGCGCTGTGAAGAGCGCAACGCCGACCAGGTGTTCGGAGAGCGCGAAGCTCCCGGTCATCGGGTAGAAGACCGGGGCGTTCCACCAGCGTTCGGTGAACGGGAGCGCCTGGGTGCTCCACCACAGGATCCATGTATTAAGGAGGGGATCGCCCGGATCGTGCGGGATTCGCCACGACAGCCGGGTCGCGAGCGGCCACGACCAGGCGAGGGCGAGCAGGAGAAAGAGCAACGCTGAATGCTGGATCTTGAAACCTTTCATCGATCAGCGTTGCTCAACCAAGCTGCTTAGCGCGTGCCGCGGCCGGCGCCAGGCGCCTGCGGCATCGGCTTGCGCGGCAGCAGCTGGTCGCGGTTCGCGGTGTGATAAACGAACGCCGCAACGATGACCGCGTTCTTCCGCAGGTCCTCTTCCTGCAGGCGCTCGAACGTATCCATGGTCGTGTGGTGGGAACGCGTGCTGTACTCGACCGGGTCCTGAACGAACTGGAACCCGGGCAACCCGACCCGGTCGAATGACGCGTGGTCCGTGCTGCCCGTATCCCGGATCGTCAGCGTCGTCATGCCGATATTCTCGAACGGCTTCATCCAGGTTTCGAAGATCGGCGCGACCGCCTCGTGGCCCTGCAGGTAGATGCCGCGGAAAGCGCCGGTGCCGTTGTCCATGTTGAAGTAAGCGGCGAGCTTCGCGTGACCCGGTTTGAGCGCCATCGTGGCGCGGTCGGCGAAGTGCTGCGTCACGTAGGCGCCGGAGCCCATCAGCCCCTGCTCTTCGCCGCCCCACAGACCGATCCGCACCGTGCGGCGCAGCTTCAGCCCGCTCTGCTTCAGGATGCGCATGGCTTCCATCATCACCGCCGACCCTGACGCGTTGTCGGTCGCGCCGGTCCCGCCGTGCCAGGAGTCGAAGTGCGCGCCGAGCATCACGACTTCGTCCGCCTTGTCGGATCCCGGGATTTCCGCCACGACATTGAACGAGGAGGTGTCGTCGTGGAAGGCGTTGACGATATTGGCCTCGATCGTGACCGGCATGTCCTTCTCGAGGGTGCGGACGATGCGGCCGTAGTGCTCGACCGCGATCACGACCTGCGGCATCCCGAGATCCTTTGTCGCCGGGTTGCGATTGGCGGTGTTGCCGCCGAGCAGGATGTTGCCGCTGTCGGTGCGGTTCGAGAAGGTGATGACGCCGAGGACGCCTTCCTCCTTGAACAGCTGGGTGCGCAGCTGGGCGA
>JACDDJ010000045.1 GCA_013817065.1 Acidobacteriota bacterium | reverse complement strand
GACGGAGGAGCAGCAGCGACATGTGCGCGAACAGCTGTCGGAGGAAGAGCTGACCGTATTCGACCTGCTGACGAGGCCGGGGCCGGAGCTCAGCCCTGAGGAACGCGAGGAGGTCAAGAAGGTGGCGCGGCACATCTTGGAACGGGTCCGGCAGGCGCTGGTACTGAACTGGCGGCAGAAAGCGCAGGCGCGCGCCAGGGTCAAGTTGGTCATTGAAGACACCTTGGACGAAGGCCTCCCACGAGCGTACACGCCGGACCTGTATACGGCTAAGTGCTCACGCCTATTCGAACACGTCTACGAGTCTTTTGGGGCATAAGGCGCCATCACTATATGAGCATCGATAAGTTCCTCAGCGGCCTCGCGAACCATGCCGTCGGCCGAGGCGCGACCTGGCACAAGGCCGATTTTCATGTTCATGCTCCCAACTCGTCAGACTATGAGTATCGAGACGCTGATGCGACCGAGCGGCTCGGGCGAGCGTTGCACGACGGGGAATACTCGTTTGCGGTGATCCTAAAGCATCAGGAGTTTCCAAGCCGAGAAGAACTGGCTGCTCTTCGTAAGCACTGTTCTCGGACGACCCTTATCCCGGGCGCCGAGATCAACGTTTTCGTTGACGCGCTGTCCAAGAAGGTCAATAAGGACTACTTCTTCCACTGCATCGTCGCCGTCGATCCGGACACGACCGGTGACTATGGATTCGTCCTACAAAAAGCAAAGGAACAGTTCGCGTACAAGCCCGGAGACTACCCGGCCGGCTTTCGATCGAGCATTCTGGACCTCGGTCGCTTCTTCAGGAAGAATGGCGCGCTCTTCATCCCTGCTCATCTGCACCAATCTAAGGCGCCAGAGGTGTCACGAAGTATTGACGATCTGTACGATGACGAGGCGTTTCTGAGCTTTCTCACTGACGGTGCGTTTGACGCGCTTGAGGTGAGGCAGCAGGCCACGGCCACGTTCTTCGACGGGGATCAAAAGACCAAGGAGGGACTTTCGATACCTTCGGCGGTGTGTGTTGCGTCGAGCGACGCACACCACCACGAACATGTTCGTGACCGAAAGCGATGCACGTGGATCAGGGCTGAGAAGGCGTCTTTCGCAGAACTCGCCGCCGCCTGTCCTTTCGGCATCGGGTATCTCTCGATGAACGCCAGCCGACCCACGCCCGGATACTGGGTCTCCACGTTGTCGGAGCATTCGTGCCCGAGGCTTGGATATCGCTCAACGAGGGTCTGAACGCCCTCATTGGGAGCAAGGGCTCCGGCAAGACAGCTATCTTGGAGTGTCTTCGATTCGTGTTGAGCACTCCTGTGCCGGCTGAGCGCCGGGAGAACGTCGACAGACATCTCGCGCACGTACTTGGCTCCGCAGGGTACGTCGAATGTCTTGTACAACGAGCTGACGGCCAGCGGCTGTTGATCACACGTCGTTCAGATGCCCGCGATCGCATCACCATCATGGACAGTGCAGGCACCACGCGTCAGCTAGCCGCTGGCGATGACGTCCCGTTTCCGATCTCCATTCTTGGTTGGCATGAAATAGAAGCGGTTGCAGATAAGGCCGGCGCGAGAATAGGGTTGCTCGACCGGATCGGCGACGCCGCTCAGATCAGGGCAATCTATGGAGAGATCAGATCGCAGGTCGAGCGCGCTCGTGATCAACTGCCTGTGCTCCAAAGGCAGGTCAAGAGGCTCGATGGAGCTCTCAGAGAGCTCTGGGACCTTCAGCACAAACGAGCAACGTTGGCGCGACTTGATAGAAGGTGAGCTGCTCACGCTTCAGCGGCAGTACGAGTGGTTCCTGGCGAGTGAGCAAACGCTTCAGGCGCTCGGCAGTGATTCTCGAGCGCGAGCCGCGCGGTTGCCAAGCATGCTCGCGTCGCAAGTGTCGTTGAGCATCCCTGAAAGCCCCACAGAGACGTCCCAAACGAGTGATGCGGTTGCTGCGATAAAGGCGGTAGGAAGCAATCTTGCCGCGCACAATACTGCCGAGGCTGATGCCGCGACGTCGCTGCAGGTGTCTCTGAACGCAGTCGCAAGCGCATCGGTTGGTGCTGTCGAGCATCTGTCTACCGCCTTTACCCAGTTCCGTGAACAGGTGTACACCCCGCGTGTCAATGCGCTCTATCCGGCGGACCGCGAGGTTTTGAGCAAACAGATTCAGGTGCTCGAGGAGACGAAGCGTCTGCCCATCGTGGAGCGTCAATGCGAAGAGCTACTGGCGGAAGTGAAGGCTTCTGCGGTGGATCTTCGAAGCGTGTGTGACGCGATCGAAGTCCTGCGGAATCGCGTCGTCGACCTGCGCGAATCACTGGTGGGACAACTGAATGCGGAACTTTCCGGCGTTCGACTGAGAGTGCTTCGGTCCGCTAACCACGATGCGAGAACTCGGTTTCAGGACCGACCTGGAGCGGAGGGCGCGCAGCTGATTGGCTTTCTGCAGGGATTTGGACGCCCAGAGTCGTACCAGAATCTGCGTGCGCTATTTGATCGGTTAGCGTCACTCGGACGCGACCAGGACAAATGGGACGTTGAAACGACACTATGGGATGTCCGATTGGTGGAGCTCCTAGACGTCTGGGATGACGACGACGTTGAGATCTCGCTAGCGGTGGGCAAGGCAGGCTATGTGGCGATTCAGAATCTTTCTGCCGGTCAAAGATCCGTGGCGGTGTTTCCGCTGCTACTTCGCAATTCAAAGGGGCCGCTGGTCATTGACCAGCCAGAGGACAATCTGGACAACCGGTACATCGCCGACATCATCGCCCCAGATCTGCTCCACCGAAAACGAGGCCAGCAGTA
Source organism: Acidobacteriota bacterium (assembly GCA_013817065.1). Taxonomy (GTDB): domain Bacteria; phylum Acidobacteriota; class Vicinamibacteria; order Vicinamibacterales; family 2-12-FULL-66-21; genus JACDCA01. Next base: position 10,575 of record JACDDJ010000045.1, on the reverse strand, counting down.
CCTGGTGACGTCGCATAATGCCAATCTGGTCGTGCTCACTGATGCAGATCTGATCGCTCACGTTGACGCCGATGGCACACGGGCTTCCTTTCCCGCAGCAGGATTTCTATCCTGTTCAACCAGTAAGGTTCGGGATGCAGTGTTGAACGTCGTGGACGGCGGCGATGCAGCTTTGAGTGCGAGACAGCGCAAGTACGGAACGGTAGCGCCCTCGTGACGCTTCGATCCCGCTAAGCGGGGGCTAAACCGTCTCCGAAATGTCTCCACGACTCCGGTGGAATCGCGCGCCATCAACCATTTAGAAAAGCGCGGTCGTAGGGTTCGAATCCCTGCCTCACCGCCAGCTGGATAGTTACAGAGGCGTTGACCCTTCTTTTTAGAGGAGGTGCTCCCGTCTGCCGTCCGTGCCAAAGTTCTACCGCCCCAGCTGCGGTGCGACGGGGGCTTCGACGATGACGCGCAGGTCCTGCGAAGTCGAGTTCCCCTGGCTGTCGCGGGCGAACACGCGCACGACATAGTTGCCGGCCGCGAGTTGGCCGGCATCCCAGCGGCCCTTCGACGCCACCCCGTGCTGGAACGTGTTGGTGACCGTGAACAGAAATCGCGTCGTCCGCCCGCCGTAAAACGGAATGCCACTCCCGGCCGCGTAGATCAAACGCGCGTCGGCCTCAGGTCCGAGCTGGTCCATCCGGATCGTTTCGTACGGACGCTCGAAGCCGTCGACGGGCGATCCATCCGCGTGCAGTACCTGGTAACCGAGCGCGTGCGGCGCGAGACGACGGTTTGGCCGATTACCGTCCGCCTGATCCCATGCCTCGACGACGATCTGCACGGGTCCGCTCACCACGACGCGTCCGCCAATCTTTCGCACCAGCCGTTTGCCGGCATCATCGAGCAGCGTCACGCCGGTGCGGGGGATCGTTGGTGGAATCCTGTCGGCGAACTGCAGCAGCCGGAACGCGAGCGGATTGAGCTCCTCGCCTGCCCAGCCTACACTCATATGCACGTGGTTGAAGCGGTTGACGGACGCGATGGTGTCGCCGCTCTCGAAACGTGCGCCGCGCTTGACGCGGATCCCGACGAGTGTCCCTTCGACGTCATAGGATCCGACGAAGCGCCCTGGATCGAGCGGCCTTTCGTCGCGACCGCGGCCGGCACGAATATGGACGTAGGTGATTGGTCCGATCCGAAGCCATTCGTTGAGCGACCCGAAGCCGCCGGTCGAGACAGGGCTGGACACCACCGCCGCGCGCGCAGTGAGCACTGGCGTTCCCTCCTCGATCCGTACGTCAATCCCCGCGTGCAGCCGCTCGGCGTCGCTACCGCGCGCCTCGCCCATGGTGCCGGCGATCTCGTGCGGCCCTGCCATCGGCGCCACCGGCCAGAGCAGCGGCTCTCTGCCGAACGACTCGGCGTCGAATCGCGGATCGATACCGGGGCGCGGCGGCGGACGGAACTCCAGCTGCGATGCCGCGGCAACGAGCCGGATGAGGGCGTTGCCGGTGTCGGCGACGACGAGCCGTCCGGGCGCGAGGACCGCCACCCCCGAGGGCCTGCGGAACCGCGCGGCAGCGCCATAACCGTCGGCAAATCCTGGTGAGGCGCCGGCCACGACACGGCTCGATCCGAGCGCATCGATCTCCACGATCCGCCCGCGTTCGTCGGTAACGTAAACCTCTCCGCCGACCGCTACCGCGACACCGATCGGGCGGGCCAGCTCTCCAGGATACGGAGCCGGCAGTGTGATCAAATCGCCTGCGGGATCGAGCACATGAACGGCTCCCGATCCTGCGTCGGCAATGTAGACGCGGTCGGTTGCGTCGCTTGCCACCCCGGTCGGAGTGTTGAAGATGTGTGCACTGCCGATGGTTGCGACAGTGCCGTCCAGTTCGATGCGGCGGATCCTGTCGTTGTAGGTATCGGCGACGAGCACACGCCCGGTGCGGTCCACCGCAACCCCGATGGGACCGTTGAAACGAGCCTGCCTGGCCGGGCCATCTTGGTAGCCCGCAACGCCGTCCCCCGCTGCGGTTGATACACTGCCGTCCGGCGCAATTCGGCGGATGGCGTTGTTGCCGGTGTCGGCGACGTACAACGTTCCGTCAGGTGCGAGTGCGAGCCCCGAGATCGTTTGGAATCGCGCGGTTTTCCCGGGACCATCCTCGAAACCCGGGCGACCGCCGGCGACATCGGCGACCCTCCCGTTTGGGGAGAGCGCCCGGACGCGCGGCATCTCGAACCCGTCGCTCACGAAGATGGTTCCGTCCGCACGGGCTGCGATGCCGAAGGGGTCCTCGAACCGGGTGCGCTCGCCACCCCCTGCGAGCACGATCACTTTTGCGTCCCACCCGGACTCGAGTTGGGGCTTGCGCAGCCGCAGGTTCCACGCCCAGAACAGCAACGTGCCGACAACGACGCAGAGCATCGCCGTCCATAGGACCCCGTTGCCCCGTGCCGGACTGCCGCTAACCTCGGACGTCACAGCGGAAAGTGTGTCGGATTTCAGCATCCGTGGATAGGCCGAACGATTGTCGGGCCGCCACCCGCAGCGTAAGTGCGAACGCAATCGCCATGACGACAATGAAGAGGGGTCCGGCGACAAGACGGATCTGAAGCATCTTCGTTGGGAGTTGGGAGTTGGTAGTTGGTAGTTGTAGTTGAGAATAGCCCATGCCCCCCACCTTGCTGCTTTGCTTCGCGCACCCGGATGACGAGAGCTTCTCCTGCGCCGGGACGGTGATGAAGTGCGTCGAGGCTGGCGCGCGGGCCGTGCTGGTGACGGCGACGCTCGGCGAACGCGGCAAGCTCGGTGATCCTGCTGTCTGCTCGGTCGAAGAGTTGCCGGTGTACCGCGAGCGAGAGTTGCGGGAGGCGGTGCGGATCCTTGGTATCTCGGAGCTGCACCTGCTTGGATACCGGGACCGCGAGCTTGTCGATGCTCCGCCTGACGCGGTGCGGCGCGCGCTCGTGACTGTCATCCGCTGTGAGCGGCCGTCCGTTGTATTCACCTTCGATCCGAACGGATTCAACGTCCACCCGGACCACGTCGCCATCAGCCGCTTCACGAGCGATGCGATTGCGGCAGCGGCCGATCCGCGGTGGATTCCTGAAGCCGGCACGCCCTACCGCGTGCCGCGGCTCCTGTGGACGCCAGTTCCGGCGCCGTGGGAACCTGGCGCGTTCGATGCCGTCACACCGGGCAACGACTTCGTGATCGACATCGCCGCCTGGCGCGCCCGCAAGGCCGCGGCGTTGCGCGCGCACCGGAGTCAGCACCTCTCAATCGAGCGGTACTTCTTCAACCAGCCGGAGCTCGATCGGATCCTCTCTTCGGAAGCGTGGCGTCAGGCGTGGGGTCCGGCGTTGCCGTCACGTCCGGCAACCGACATCTTCGACGGGATGTGACGGCAATCGAGTAAGGTATGGCCATGGCTCTCGGACTCAATCGCAACCTCGGCATGATTCTCCTCGGACTCTGGCTCATTCTGTCGGGCCTCTCGGGTCTCATCGGTCTCGGCTTACCGTCGATGCTTCTTGCCGTCCTCGCGTTGATCGCCGGCGTCCTGATCATCGCCGGCCGCTGATTCGCCGACGCTCTTACAGAACCGTAGAACCGTCACAGCTTCTGTCATCGCGCGGGCGTCGGCGCGGCGAAATGAAGCCTGACCCCATTTGCGCTAACCATCTCCAGCGGCTCGACTTACAGCGTCGCACCTGAACATCTGCGCGTCGGGATCTTCATCGGCGCAGCTGTTGCTCTGGAACCGGCCAAACGAGCCCTCCCTCCATGAACTTTCGCGACTACGCCAGCACAGAAACGTCCGCCCTCGTCGAGAGGCTGACCACGGCGGCCGAAGTGGCTGCACAAACCGCCGCACAAGAGATCCGCGCGGCTGCCGACGCTGAGATTCAGCAGGTCCGTGCCGACGCCGCGCGATCGGGACAGGACGCCGAGGACCTGCGACAGCAGGTCGCGTCACTTGTCGCCGAGACCGCGCACCTGCGCACGCAACTGGACGCGGAATCGGTTCGCGCCGCCGAAGCGCTCACGCAGCTGGACGCCGAGACTGTCCGCGCGTCGGATGCGCTCGAGCAACTGGACGCCGCGGCAACCGAGGCGCAGAACGCGTGGAGGGCGAACGAGGATCTCGTCCGCGACCTGCATGCGCAAATCGAAGCGGCACACGCTGCGACCCGCCACGAAGCTGACCGCGTCGGCGCCCTCGAAGGACTCCTCCAGGAAGCCCAGTCAGCAGCCTCGTCCCAGCGTGCAGAGACCGATGACGCGAACGCACTGGCGGATGGCCTGCAGAACGGGATGTCAACGTTACGGGCGCAGCGACAGCAGGTCACAGCCCTGCTCGGCGAATCAATCGACGCCTTCGATGCCCTGGCCACCGCGACGACGGTGGACGAGCTGTTCACCAAACTCGTCCAGCAAACGGCCGCACAGTTTCCCCGCGTCGTCATCTTCCGCCGCAAGGGTCAGCGGCTCGAAGGAGAGCTGGCGACCGGGCTCGACCCTTCGGTGGATCTCGCTGACGTCGCGCTCACCATGGGCGCTGATTCCATCATCACCACGGCGGCGGCCCAGGGTGTATACGCCTATGCAACGGCCGAGCAGCTTGGAGATGCTCACCGCCTGCCCGGGGACGTTCCGGCCTTCGCGGTGGCGGCGCCGCTCGTGTTCCAGAGTGAAACGCTCGCCGTGCTGTATGCCGACACCGGCTTGGCCGAGAAGGGTGAAGCCCACGCGGCGTTTGCCGGCGTCCTCGCCGCGCACACCAACGTGCTGCTCTCTCGCCTGACCCAGGAGCTGAAGATCGCGCGCGAGCTGCGCGAGTACGCGCAGATGCTCCTGCACGAAGCGGAAGAAATGTTCGTTGCCGACACCAGGGAAGGGCGCACCCGGCCGGACCGGCTGCGGCGGCTTCGAGACACGATCGACTTTGGGCGGCAACTCTACGCGCAGCGTGCTGCACTCGAAGGTCCCGGGGCTGCCGGGCTGCTGGACGAGGAGATCGCGACGCTCGTTGGAACCGATCCGTCGACAGACTTCAGCGACGCACTTTCCGATGCGCTCGCGCAGATGCCGGTCGTGTCAGCCGGCGCGTAACGGCCGGTCATCACGTCCATCGCGCGAGCACCACGCCGACAAGGCTATTTCGCCGCGAAGTACTCCTTGCGCGCGCGGACCTTCATCCCCGGCTTCTTCACGCGGACCTCGATCTTGTGCATCTTGTCGTCCAGCTTCTCGGGGACGAAGCCGATCAGGTATTGCCGATGCAGTTCGTCGGCGACGCGCGCGAACGTCGCCGCCAGGTCCTGGGCGCGACGCAGTTCGAAGTACCCGGCGCCGGTTTCCTCCGCGATGGCTGGCAGGCCCGGATCCGGCCGGCTGCCGCCGCCGAAGCCACCACCGCCCAGACCGCCGCCCCCCCCGCCCAGCGGCGGACGCGACGCACTCTCGAGACCAACGGCATAGACCATCACATCGGCAACCTGCGCACGCCGCATGATGTCGATGAACGAGAGGTTGTTCAGCTTGAAGTTGCCGGGATTGTCGGCGCCGTCAGTAAACGCAAGGACGACTTTGCGGCTGTCCTGATCCTTCAGCGCACTGATGGACGCGTCGACAGCATTCCACAGCGGCGTGGGTCCTTCGTTCTGCAACTTATTTCGCAGGATGTTGATCAGCTCCTTCTTGTCGCTGATGAACGTCTCCGGATCGATCTGGACCTTCTCGGCGAAGCTTCCGATACGAGCGCGGTCGGCCGGCAGCATCGCGCGCACGAACGCTTCACCCGCTGCCTCGACGAGTCCAAAGTTGCCCCGCATGCTGCCGCTGCGGTCGAGCATGATGACGACGCTGATCGGCTGGACTTCGTTGGAGAAGACGGCAATCGGCTGCGTCTTGCCGCTGTCGCGGATTTCGAAGTCCTCCTGCGCCAGGTCCGGTACGAGCCGTCCGTCCTTGTCGGTGACCGTCGCGTAAACCGCGACCGTTTTCGCTCCACTCTTGAAGGTGGGCTGCTGAAAGGCCTGCGTACCGGCGACGACGATGGCGAGCAGGGATGCGGCGATCAGGCTCCTCATGACTCCATCATGCCAAAACAATCGGAACTTTGGCCAGCTTCAGCAGCCGCGGCCCGCGCGCGTTGACAGGACGATGAGCGGGTTGCGGCCCGACACCGTCAGTCCGTGTGAGGTGCCGCGCGGGACGAATAGAAGGGTTCCGGCCTTCAGCTTCTGGGCCGCTCCCAGCACTGACGCGGATCCCTCCCCCGCCACCACATAAATGAACTCGTCGGCATCGTCGTGGGTATGCGGCTGCAGCGGCTGGTTCAGCTGGATCAAGGTCGCGGCCCCATCGGTGCCGCAGGCAAGCGGCGTCGTCTTACCGGCGCCACGCCCGACGAACTCCTTCTCGATCACCCCGGGGACGTCAAACAGCGCTGGCTTCGCGTTGATCGCCGGTCTTTCGGCCTCCGGTTCCGGCGCCGGCGCAACCTGTGCGGGCGGTGGCGCCGGCAGCCGCTTCATCGTGACCTTCACCTCGATTGGCTTGCCGGCAGTGGCGGTCAGATCCCGCTCGACCGTGACAAAGCCGTCCTGTTCGAAGCGGACCGTGTATCGGCCGAGGGGGAGCTCCTCGATCGCGATACGGCCGCCCTCCGTCCGGGTCGAGCGTGACGCCGCACCCTCCACCGTGACCAGCACGTTCGGGACCGGCGTACCGGACGCATCCGCAACCGAGATCGCGAGGGTGGCGGTGCGGGAGACTCGGCGCTTCGCCGGGGCCGGCTTGGCCGGCGGTGGCTGCGTCTGCGGCGGTTGTTGCTGCGGTGGAGGCTGCTGTGGCGCCTGGCGCGTTCGCGCCTGGATCTCGAAGTTACCCGCCAGGATCAGGACGATTACGCCGAGGATGAGTTTTCGCATGGTGAGAGCTCGAGCGTGCAATGGCAATGCCGAAGCATGGCGAAAGCGGCGCGCGTTTGCAAGACCTCGGCGCGCCGGAGTACCGTCGCCTGTGCGTATCCCACGTCATCGCCTACTGGTTTCGATCACCGCCTCGGCCGCTCTCGTTGCGGGCTTCACCCTTTCGGTCGACGCGTTCGGTTCGGCCGGACACCGCGTCATCGGGACGCTTGCCGAGCTGCATCTGAACGGCACGCGCGCCCTGAAGGAGGTCCGCCGCATCCTGCCGCCCAATCAGACCCTTGCTGACGCCGCGGTGTGGCCCGACACGATCAAGGATCCGATCTACGAGGACGCCGACACCAACATCTTCAAGCTGCGTCATCCGGCGCACGACACGTATCACTATGCCAATCTCCCCTTTCAGGCCGAACGCTACGCGCTCGACGTCCCAGGCGCCCGCCCGACCGACATCGTCCAGACGACGCGTGAAGCCATCCGTGTGCTGAAGAACGGCAAGGGCATGTTCTCGCAGCGCGAGGCGTTGCGGATCGTGGCGCACCTCGTCGGCGATATTCATCAGCCGCTGCATGTCGGCACCGGCTTCATCTCGTCGAGCGGCCCGCTTGCCTTCGTCGAGCCGACGGGCCCGACCGGCTGGCGGCCGACGCTCGGTGGAAACCTGCTCGTCTACGGCCCTGAAAATCGCTTCAACCTGCACTCCTACTGGGACACCCATGCGGTGAACATCACGATGGAGCGGGAGGACGTGCCCACGTATGCGGCACGCCTGTACCGGGAGGTGAAGCCATCGCCGACGTGGACATCCTCCGGCGACCCCGACAGCTGGCCGGCGCAGTGGGCGACCGAAGGACTGGCCCACTCGAGGGAGGCACACAAGGGACTCAGGCTGGTTTCCGATCTCGGGCCGGACGAGGCCAGGCGAAACGCGCACCGCTGGGCGATCGAACTGCCCTCTGATTACGACGCGCGCGCGCGTCCCGTGATCCGCCAGCAGCTCGCACTGGGCGGCTACCGCCTGGCTGCCGTGCTGAAAGCCATCTGGCCGTGACACACGGATTTCACGGATACACGGATTTCGAATCACAATCAAACCGTGGACAGTCCGCGCCTCCCCATCATTTTTCGCAGAAACCTTTTCGCCATCTGGCTGCTGGCCGTGCTGCTTGCGGCGTGTGCGCCTGCTCGCCAGCAGTCGGCGTCAGCGCCGGCATCCGGGCCGGCCTCAGCGCCGGCACAGCGAGGAGCGCTCACCGGCAGCGGCGGGGTAAACAGGCCCGAGCAACGGGCCAAGCCGTATCTGATCCTGGTCTCGCTCGACGGGTTCAAGGCCGAGTACCTCGATCGTCTCGAGCTGCCGAACCTGCGGCGGCTGGCCGGACGCGGCGCACGGGCGAAGGCGATGGTTCCTGTCTTTCCAACCCTCACGTTCCCGAATCACTACTCGCTCGTGACGGGGCTCGATCCGCAGCGCCACGGCATTGTCAACAACCGCTTCTACGATCCGGCGCGCAACGACACCTACGTCTACACCGACCCTCGCACGGTGACCGACGGATCCTGGTACGGCGGCGAACCGATCTGGGTGACGGCGGAGTCTCAGGGGATGGTGGCGGCCTGCTACTTCTGGCCCGGATCCGAGGCCGCGATCAAAGGCGTCCGGCCGACCACGTTCAACGCCTATACGTCCGGGATCAGCAACGAGGCGCGCGTGAAGACGGTGCTCACCTGGCTCGACGAACCGATCGAGCGGCGACCGCACATGATCACGCTCTACTTCAGCCAGCTGGACGAGGCGTCACACGATCATCCGCTCGAGTCGCCAGAGGTGGTCAAGGCGGCACAGGCACTGGACGGCGCGATGGGTCAGCTGGTCGACGGGATCGACCGGCTCCCGATCCGCGACCAGGTCTACATCGTTGTCACATCGGACCACGGCATGGTCAACACCTCGACGCCGCAGACGGTGCGGCTCGAATCGATTCTCGACCCGACCGAAGGATCCAGCATCACGACCGGCTTCAGTGGACCGGTTGCGAGTCTGCACGTCTCGGGCGGCATCGAGGGCGCACGCGCCATCCGTGACCGGATCAACGCCCGGGTCGCGCGTGGAACCGCCTACCTGCGACAGGACCTGCCGGCGAGATTCAACTACAGAGACAATCCGCGCGGTGGTGACGTCGTCGTCGTCATGGACGAGGGTTGGACGATGAGCGCGCCGCGGGCACCAGCGAGGAGCGCGGCGGCACCGGCGCCAGCGGCGCAGAAGCCGGCAGCACCGACAGCCAAACCTGCCGCGCTCGAGCGGACACCCCGCGAACGGTGGGGTGCGCACGGCTGGGACAACTCGTTCCCCTCGATGCGAGCACTGTTCCTCGTCGCCGGCCCCGGCATCCGCGAAGGCGTCATTGTCGACGAAGTCCGCAACGTGGACGTTTACCCCCTCATGGCCGAACTGCTTCAGCTCCGCGCCGCATCCGGGATCGACGGCGAGGCCGGCCGCATCAGGAAGCTCATTTCCAGGTAGGACGCGATGTACGCCGACCGGCAGAATCGCGTCCGCATCGTGCAGGCGCTCGAGGAAGCGGTCAAAGGGTTCCGCACGCGGCGGGAGCTGTGGCCGCTGCGCGTGCCGCGCGAGCCGGTGGTCTTCGACTCGATCGTCGCCCGCACCATCGGCGCCACCTTCGATCCGCTCAGCCTGCGATCGCGCACGCTTCTCTGGCTCGAGTGGCCGGATGGTGCGACCTGGGAACTGTGGGTCATCGCGCTTCCCTCCGGGCAAAAGCTCTATTGCGACACGGGCGGCGGCGAGACGCGCCTGCTGGCAAGTGGGCGACGCGACTCGGAGATTGAAACCGACAGGCACTTCATGGAGCTGCTCTCCGAATCCGCCGGCGAGCACTTCGGGATCGAGATGGACGGTGGGCCGCCGTCGCGAGTCCGATCGAACCTCGCGGACACGACGCTGGTCGTCGACTTCTTCGTGAACCTGTTCGAAGTGCTTGGGATGGAAGATGAGGTTCGCGCCGCCGGTCCGACCATCGTGTCCGGCGATTTCCGGCTGGACGTCGAGGGTTGGCTCCGCCAGGCCGGCTTCAGGGTGCCTGGCGCAGCGCCATGACGGGAATCTCACGGTCCATCCCGGTCGGACTCTGAAGCGATCATCGACTGGCCGTGAAGCGGCCACCGCGGAAGGCCCGAAATGCATGAACAGCGGTATGCTACGCCGCGTTACCAAACTTTTACCGGACCCTTACACGCCGGCAGGACTCCTTGGGACGCGCGCTCCTATCTTTAATGGTGGAGGTCAATCGTGAAAGCTCTGCACTTCGCCACCTTGATGATCGTCTCTCTTGTTCCTGCGAGTGGCGCGAAGCTGTTCGCCCAGGTACCGCCACCGCAACACGTCCACTACGACAAGCCGCCCGCATCGGCACAGCCCAACCCGGGGCAGCCGATTGCTCCGCGACTCCAGAATCTCGGCGTCCACACCTTTCCGGTTGCTACGACCAACCGCAAGGCACAGGCCTTCATCAGCCAGGGCGTGAACCTGGCTTACGCGTTCAACCACGCGGAGGCGGCGCGCTCCTTTGCCGAAGCTGCCCGCCTCCAGCCGGATCTTGCAATGGCGTA
>JACDDJ010000509.1 GCA_013817065.1 Acidobacteriota bacterium | reverse complement strand
CCCGACGCCGAACGAACGCGGCGAGCCGATCTTCGACGAGAGCTTCTACGTCATGTTCAACGCCGGTGCCGATCCGCTCGAGTTCAAGCTTCCCGAGGAGAAGTGGGGCACGCGCTGGACGCTGATACTCAGTACGAATGAGGACAGCGACCACTTGGCCGAGGAGGACGGCGGTGAGGAGTTCAACGCCGGCGAGGAAATCGAGGTCCCGCCGTGGACGCTGATCCTCCTGAAGCGAACCGGGTGGCGGGCGAAGCCGAAAGAGTAGGGCGCGGCTGCATGTAAAGTTAGGGCGTGCCCCTTCAGTTTGCCGCGCTGCTGCTGGCCGCGTGGTTCGGTCCGGCCATGGCCCCGCGGGGGCCCGCGACCCCGTCGCCGCTGCCGCAGCAGGCGCCGGTGCTTGTCTCGGCCGCGATCAGTCTCACGGACGCGCTTGTAGAGATCGAGAAAATCTACCGGACCACCGGTGGTGGTCCGGTGCGGTTCAACTTCGCCGGTTCGAACGTGCTCGCGCGGCAGATCGCCAACGGCGCGCCGGCCGACATCTTCATCAGCGCCGATCTCGTCCAGATGCAGTATGTCGAGAAGGCGGGCGCTGTCGCGCCCGGCTCGTCCTTCTATCTCCTCGGTAACGCGCTTGCAATCGTGACGCCGCCAGGCTCCTCGATCCGCACTCCGCGAGATCTCGCCCAGCCATCCGTCCGGCGGATCGCAATCGGTGATCCTGCCGCGGTGCCGGCCGGCTTCTACGCGAAGCAGTACCTCGAGCGTGCGGGGCTTTGGAACGTGCTGCAGTCGAAGCTGCTGCCGCTCGTGAACGTGCGCGCGGCGTTGGCGGCGGTCGACAACGGTGGTGCCGACGCCGCCATCGTCTACCATTCCGACGCCGCGACCTCTCGCCGGTCCGTCCTCGCCTTCGTGGTGCCGCGGACTGAAACGCCTTGGATCATCTATCCGGCCGCAATCGTGAAGTCGGCAAAGAATCGAGCCGGCGCGGAGCGGTTCCTTGCGTTTTTGCGCGGCGCCGAAGCGCGCCGGATTTTCGCGGATTTCAACTTCAGTCCCTACATCTGGATCCACTGATGGCTCCGCAGTCCGTCCTATACGTATCAATGACTTACGGAAAAGTTGAGCGTCACCATTAATGGGCGAGCTGTGGACGATCACGCTGCTGACGGTGGGGATGGCCGCCATTGCGACCGCCGTTATGCTGCCGCCGGGGCTACTGCTGGCGTGGGCGCTGGCGCGCGGACGGTTCCGTGGCCGCGTCCTGCTCGAGACCTTCGTCTCACTCCCCCTCGTGATGCCGCCGGTAGCGACCGGTTTGATCCTGCTGATGCTGCTCGCGCCGCGCGGCGCGCTCGGCGGGTTCCTCGCCAACTTCGGGATCGAGATCGTGTTCACGTGGAAGGCGGTCGTCATCGCGATGTCGGTGATGGGACTGCCGCTCCTGGTCCGCACCGCGCGCGGAGGCTTCGAACAGGTTGATCGCCGCTACGAGCAGGTCGCGTCCACGCTGGGCGCGAACCCGTTCCGCGTATTTCTCACCGTCACACTTCCACTCGCGCTGCCGTCGGTCGTGGCCGCGGCCGTCCTCTGCTTCGCGCGCGCGATCGGCGAGTTCGGCGCAACGATGATGATTGCGGGGAGCATCCCGGGATCCACGCGCACGCTGGCGGTCGCAATCTACTCGTTTGCGGAAACCGGGCGCGACACACAGGCGGCGCAGCTCGTTCTCGTATCGGCCGGGATCGCCTTTGCGGCGCTCGCGCTGTCGAACTGGATTACCGCGCGGTCCGGTTTGCGCACGTGATCCATCTGGATTTCACGCTGCGGCAGGGTCCATTCCTGCTGGAGCTGCACGAGCAGCTTGCCGGCGGGATTACCGCGCTCTTCGGGCCGTCGGGCGCCGGAAAGACGACGACGCTGGATGCGATCGCCGGACTGCGTCGTCCGTTCAGCGGGAGGATCGCCGTTGGTGAGCGGGTGCTGTTCGACGCGAGCCGCGGCATAGATCTGCCGCCGCACACGCGGCACATCGGCTACGTGCCGCAGGAGCCGGCGCTGTTTCCGCACATGAACGTCCGCCGTAACGTCCTCTATGGCCGGCGTCCGGGGCAAAGGCTCTCGGTTGACGCAGTGACGAAGATGCTGGAGGTCGGCGAGTTCCTCGATCGGCGCGTCCCGGATCTGTCGGGCGGCGAGCGCCAGCGGGTCGCGCTGGCGCGCGCGCTGATGTCGGCGCCGGACGTCCTGCTGCTCGACGAGCCGCTCGCGGCGGTGGACGTGGAGCGCCGCCGCCGGATCCTGCCGTACCTGCTTCGCGTCCGCGATGATCTCGGGGTCCCGGTGATCTACGTCAGCCACGATCGCGGCGAGGTCGACCAGCTCGCCGACCGCGTCATCGTCCTCGACGCCGGCCGCGCCGCGGTGAGCGCGGGGGAAAAGGGGTCCTGACCCCCTTTCCGCCAAGCCGTCCGGAATCAAAAGGTTACGGTGGTGAAGGCATCAGCGCGTCGATGCCGGCCCGACAACGCGGCCCAGGCCGCAGGGCAACTACAAACTTCCAACTACCAAATTCCAACTCCCAAACGACGGAAATCATTCGGGCTTCCCGCTGGATGGCAGGTAGAGGGTGGTAGTTGGTGGTTGGTAATTGGAAGTTGACGGGGGTTTTGGTACGATTAGCCCCTTTTCCCAGCCAGTTCCGGATCCTGCGCTCAAAGAGGAAGAACATGAAGTCGATGCGCCTCAGGCTGTTTTGTGCCATCGCTCTGGTCTCGTCGATCCCGGTGTTTTCGCCGGTCGCGAGCATGGAGCAGGCGGCCGCTCCCGCAGCCGCGAAGAAATCCATCCAGATCGAAGACGTGGTTGCCTGGAAGTCGATCGGCACCACCCTGATCTCCAACAACGGCGAGTGGTTCGCCTACCGTGTCGCTCCGCAGGAAGGCGATGCGGAGCTGACGATCCGGAACGTCGCGTCTGGCAAGGAGACGAAGTTCCCGCTCGGCGAAGTTGGCGCACCAGGCGGCGGTGGGCCGGCCGCCGCCGGCGCATCCATCCAGTTCTCGGACGACTCCAAGTGGATCGCCTTCTCGACGACCCCGTCGAAGGCCGAGGCGACACGGATGCGGCGCAGCCGGCGGCCGATCCAGACCAGCGTCACGCTGATGAACCTGGCGAGTGAGGACAAAAAGGAATACCCGAACGTCCGTCGCTTTGCGTTTGCCGGCGAAGCGGCTTCGCACATCGCCCTGCACCGGGCTCCGGCGGCTGCCGCGGGTGGTGCAGCGACCCCTGCCGGCGGCGGACGGGCAGGCGGCCCGGGTGCGGCACCTGGCGGCGCGGCGGACGCTCCGGACAATCGTCCACGCGGGACCGACCTCATCCTGCGTGATCTCTCCACCGGTGCCGAGCTGAACGTCGGCAACGTTTCCGACTTCGCGTTCAACAAGGACGGCAAGTTTCTCGCGACGATCATCGACGCGACCGACAAGATCGGCAACGGCGTGCAGCTGCGCAACATGTCGGCCGGCACCGTCTCGGCTCTCGACACCGACGTCGCCAACTACGAGCGGCTCGCCTGGACGCAGAAGGGCGACGGCCTGACCGTCCTCAAGGGTAAGGAGGACCGTGCCTTCATCGACCGCATGTTCTCGATCGTCGGCTTCACGAATTTCGGCAGCCGCGAGCCGAAGAAGACGGTGTTCGATCCATCGAAGGACAAGAGCTTCCCGGCGGGATTCGCGATCAGCGGCAACCGCGCCGCAACCTGGAACGACAAGATGGGCGCATTCGTGTTCGGCATCCGCGAGCCGCGCAAGCGCACGACGCCCGCCCCGGCGCCAGGCGCTACGACTCCGCCAGAAGGTGAAGACGCGCCGGCGGCACCCGCCACACCGGCCGGGGCGAGCGAAGCGGACGAGAAGGTCGACCTCGTCCTCTGGCACTGGAAGGACTCGCGCCTCCAGTCGCAGCAGGAAGTGCAGGAAGGCGCCGATCGAAACTACACCTACCTGTCGATGTACCACGTCGGTCCGCAGAAGTTCGCCCGGCTGGCCGACGATGAGGTGCGAACCGTGAGCATGGC
>JACDDJ010000508.1 GCA_013817065.1 Acidobacteriota bacterium | reverse complement strand
GGACAACACCTGGAATATCGACGGCGTGGCGATCACCGACATGGCGGCGCTCGGCTCCTCGCCAACGTATTACGACTTCGACATGTTCCAGGAAATGCAGGTCACGACCGGCGGCGCCGACCTTCAGAACGCGACGCCAGGCGTCGGGCTCAACTTCGTGCTGAAGAGCGGCTCGAACACCCCGCACGGGTCGTCCCGCATCTATTACGAAGATGAGGGCATGCAGTCGAACAACCTGCCCGACGACCTCAAGGCGTCGCTCGGCGGAACAACCGGCAAGGGCAACCGCATCAGTCTCTACAAGGATTACGGCGCGGAGCTCGGCGGACCGGTCTGGAAAGACAAGCTCTGGGCGTGGGGCGCCTACGGCAAGACCGACGTCACACTCCTGACGCTGCAAAACACCCCCGACCAGACGATCCTGGAGAACACATCGTTCAAGGCCACCGGCCAGCTGTCGCAGGCGATCCGCGGCGGCTTCACGTTCTTCCGCGGCGACAAGCTGAAGTTCGGCCGTGGCGCCGGTTCGACCCGTCCGCCTGAAACCACCTGGAACCAGAGCGGCCCGACCTCCCTGTACAAGGGCGAGGGCAACTTCGTGATCAGCAACAGCCTGTTCCTGACCGGCCGGTATTCGTACGTCGATGGCGGGTTCTCGCTGACGCCGCAGGGTGGGCTCAGCACCCCGTACTACATCGACGACGGCGGCAGCGCCCGCGGCTCCTTCTTTCAGTACTCCACGGTCCGGCCCCAGAAGTCATCGAGCCTGGATGGCAACTTCTTCAAGGGTCGCCACGAGGTCAAGTTCGGCTTCGGCTGGCGGAAGTCCGACGTGGACTCGAGCACGATCATCCCCGGTGGCAGCAACGGGCTGAACCACGTCATCACCACACACGACGGTTACCCCAACATGGAGGCGGACATCTACATCGGGAACAACACCACGTCTGCCTCGGGCAAATACCTGAGCGGCTACGTTGGTGACACGCTGTCGTGGGACCGGTTGACGATCAATGCCGGCCTCCGCTGGGACCGGCAGGCCGGCTCGGTGAAGGCGAGCAGCCAGACGGGCAGCCCCCTGGTCCCTGCGCTGCTCCCCGACCTGACGAGCACCGCGCAGGACGACGTGATCGTGTGGCAGTCGGTCACACCGCGTATAGGTCTGTCGTACGCGCTCGACGAAGCGCGGAAGACGATCGCGCGCGCCAGCTACGGCACGTTTGCGTCGCAGCTGAACTCGACCTCCGGTAACTTCCTGTCCACCGTCGGCGGCCGTGACGTCTACTTCTACAACATCATCGACCTGAACGGCAATCGTGTTGTGGACGCGGCTGAGATCGCGGGGCGCACCTGCAACAACGCGCTGGTCGCAGCCGGCCAGTGCAACTACAGCGGGTTCGACATCAACAACCCGAGCAACGTCTCAACCCCGATCCATACGGTTGGCGACTACAAGACGCCGTTGACCCAGGAGTTCCAGATCGGCCTGGATCGCGAGCTGTTCGCGAACTTCGGTGTCAGCAGCACGTTCACGTTCCGCAACTTCTCGAACTTCGTGCGGCGCGACAACCCCGCATTGACGGGAGCGGCGTACTCGCAGATTTCCCCTTTCACCGGGAACTTCCCGGCGGTAGGGGACGTAAGTGTTCCGATCTTCGGCGTCACCGCGGCGCAGCTCCCGGTCAACATCGCGGCCACGACTTATCGTGAGCGCGAAGACTACTCGCAGCGCTACATGGGGCTCGAGCTCGCAGCGACCAAGCGGCTGTCGAACAAGTGGATGGGTCGTTTCGGTTTCTCGACCAACTCCCACCGGGAGTACTTCGACTCCGCCGAGGCGTTGAACGATCCCACACCGACGCCTGGCAGTCCGAATAAGGACGGCGGCCTCGTCGTGAGACAGTCCACGGGCAGCGGCAAGAGCGGCATCTACCAGCTATTGCCGAAGTACCAGTTCATCGTGACCGGCCTGTACCAAGCGCCATGGGGTATCAACTTCGCGGGGAACCTGCTGAACCGGCAGGGCTTTGCGGCGCAGTACTTCCGCTCACGGGTAGCGACTGCGGATGCGCGGCAGGCGAACAAGAGCGTCTTTCTGCTGAACGAAGCGGGCGACAGGCGGCTGCCGGCGGTGACATCGCTCGACCTACGCATCGGCAAGGAATTCGGCTATCGTCGTGCCAAGCTGAATCTCGACGTCGACCTGTTCAACGCGCTGAACAACAACACGGTGCTCGGCCGCCAGTACGACCTGCGTCTGACCACGGCGGACAACGTCCAGGAGATCATGAATCCGCGCGTGCTGCGTCTCGGCGTGCGGTTCAACTTCTAAACGACATAGCTGCCAGCTCTCTGCTGTCGGCTATCAGCATCGATCGCCCCGGAGGTCAGCCTGACGCTGGGCTCCGGGGTTTTTTCTTGTACCCGGCCGCGTGGGATAATTGATTCATGACGAAGCCATTGCTGAAACTGACCAGCTGCCTGATGTTCGCGGTGTCTCTGTCTGGTGTTGCGGCCTCCGCGCAGGAGTGGCGCGGCATGGCTCGCGTGGGTGGCAAAGTCGTGGATGATGCCACTGGAAAGCCTATCGATGGCGTGACCGTCAAGGCCATGCTGCCCCAGTCCGGTAATCGAGGGCCGGAGGAAAAGTCCAACGGCAAGGGGGAGTGGGCGATCGGCGGCGTCGCATCGGCGATGTGGGCGGTGGACTTCATCAAGGAAGGCTACGAAACCAGAAGCATCAGCGTGCCCATCACCGAAGGCGGCGGCCGCCGGCCGATGGAAATACGCATGAAGAAAAAGGCCGCGGCACTGCCCGATGCCAACGCGGAGGTCAAAGAGAAGCTCGTCCAGGCCGCGGCGATGATGGGCAACAAGCAGTATGCGGAAGCCCGCGTCATCTACGAGGGGCTTGCAACGAAATATCCGGACGTGAAGCAGTTCCGCCCGCTGATCGCCCGCACCTACTACGGCGAGGGAAACAAGGCGCTGGCGATCGAGCACCTCCGAAAAGCCGCCGAACAGGATCCCGCCAACGTCGAGGTGCAGCTGCTGCTCGGCAACACGTTGATGGAAGACGGCAAGGCGGAGGAAGCTCGCAAGATCCTCGCATCAGTGGATGACACGAAAGTCACCGATCCCACCGTCTATCTGAATATCGGCATCGCCCTGATCAACGACAAGAAGCAGGCGGAGGCGGTGACGTGGTTCGACAAGGCCATCGCGCGCTTCCCGGAGCAGCCCGACGCCTACTACTACCGGGGCATTTCGTACCTGTCGGCGGGCAAGATGGCCGAGGCCAAGGCGGATCTGGAGAAGTACGTGACGATCGCTCCAGTGGATGCGCCCGAGCTCGCGACGGCGAAGAAGATCCTCGAGTCGATCAAGTGAAAGCGAGCGGCGGCGGCCTCACCGCCGCGCGGCGTCGGGGACGATGCCGAGGATGAACGACGAGACGCTGGAGTTGCGGATTCCGACGTAGTAGTTCGTGCCGGTGTTGCAGACGTTCGCGGAGGTCGCGGAGGTGATGCCCGCGATGGTCCACGCGCCGCCTTCAGAGACCAGGATCGATCCCCCGGAATCTCCCGAGCACACAGAGCTGACGTTGGCGCTGTACTGCGTTTCGAGCAGTGTGCCCCCGACAGCCGAGATGGTAGTAGAGCCGGCGTGCAGGGTAGCGGTGACCGCATCCTGCGTGCGGCCCCACCCGGAGACGATTGCCGTTTCTCCGACCCTGGCGTCGCGGCCCAGCAGCAGCGGGATCGGGGTTCGACCGATGGGCTCGGCCATGATGATGATCGCGGCGTCCGCGGTCGAGCCGCCGCTGCTGCGGTAGGCGGGATGCGCGACGAACGACTCGGCGATGATCGGCAGACCGCTCCCCAGATACACGCTGACGGAGCGCACATCCCCATCGACGCAGTGCGCCGCGGTCAGGATGGCGCGCTGCGTGAGCAACGTGCCAGAGCAGGCGCCGAGCCCGGACCCATCCTTGTCGCGCATGTTCAGGAGCACGACCGCCGAGGCGCCGGTCGAGCAGGCGGTGCCGTTCAGGATCCCGAGCGAGGGGGCGGAGCCCAAGGCCCCGCATG
>JACDDJ010000507.1 GCA_013817065.1 Acidobacteriota bacterium | reverse complement strand
GAGCTGCGACGACGCACAGGGTATGTGTTTCAGGACGTCGGGCTGTTCCCGCACCTCACCGTGGAAGAGAACGTCCGCATCGTTCCGCGTCTGGAAGGCTGGGACGCCAAGCGCGCCGCCACCCGCGCCGCTGAACTACTGGAGATGGTGGGTCTTCCCGCGCGTCCCTATGCCTCGCGCATGCCGTCGGAGCTGTCCGGAGGGCAGCGTCAACGTGTCGGCCTGGCGCGGGCGCTGGCGGTCGCGCCGGACGTCCTGCTGATGGACGAACCATTCGGCGCACTCGATCCCATCACCCGCGCAGAAGTGCGGCAGGAGTTTGCGCGCATCCAGGCGACGCTGGGCACGACCGTCATTCTCGTCACCCACGACATGGGTGAGGCGTTCAGCATGGCGCGGCGGGTTGCGGTGCTCGATGGTGGCCGCATGATCACCTGCGACTCGCCGGCCGCTGTCGCGGCGTCGACGGATGCGCGGGTACGGGCCTTCCTTGCTGCCTTGCCGCCGTGGCCGGACACCACCCAGGCGACACGTCCCGCGCACGGCCCAGTCCACTGATGGACCTGCTCCACTTCTGGCAGACGCACGCAACGGAGCTCGCCACGCTGCTGCGGCAGCATGTCGTGCTCGTTGCGATATCGACTGCCGTCGCGGCCGCGATCGGGGTTCCCGCCGGCATCATGGCGGCTCGGCGTCCGCGCGCCGGGCGGGCGATTCTCGCCGTGGCCAACGTCGCGCAAACGATCCCCAGCCTGGCGCTCCTCGGATTTCTGCTGCCGCTGCCGTTCATCGGCGGCATCGGCTCACGCACGGCGCTCGTCGCGCTGACGCTGTACGCGCTGCTGCCGATCGTGCGCACGACGGTGACGGGGCTGCTGACGATCGACCCGGCCGTCCTCGAGGCCGGGACCGCGGTCGGCATGACCGCGAGGCAGCGTCTCTGGATCGTCGAGTTGCCGCTCGCGCTACCGCAGATCATCTCCGGGCTTCGTGTCGCGACCGTCATCGGGGTCGGAACCGCCACCATCGCGGCGGCGATTGGTGCCGGTGGTCTTGGCGAATACATCTTCCGCGGCCTCGCGATGGTGGACGCGACGACGATCCTGGCCGGCGCGATCCCGGCCGCTGCGCTCGCATTGCTTGCCGACGGCGCGCTCGCGTTCATGGAGCGACGCCTCCGCCGCCGACGGCCGTCGAAGAGAACCGTCGTCACTGCGGCGGTTGTGATCGCGATCCTTGCCGTGGCAGCGACTGCGGCCACGATCGTCCGCGGTGGCGAGCGGCCGATCGTGGTCGGGTCCAAGAACTTCACCGAACAGGTGATCCTCGGTGAACTGGTGGCGCAGGCACTGGAGGCCGAGGGACGGCCCGTCATCCGCAAACTCAATTTGGGCGGAACGTTCGTCTGCGACGCGGGGTTGCGGACCGGCGACATCGACATCTACGTCGAATACACCGGCACCGCGGTCTCGGCCGTCTTTCACGAAGAGGTGCCGCGGGACCCGGCACAAGCGCTCGCTCGAACGCGAGAGCTCTACGCGGCGCGGCAGGTGACGATGATGGAGCCGCTCGGCTTCAACAACACCTTCACGATCCTCGTGAGAGGACGCGACGCTCGGGAGCGAGGTCTAAAGACGATCGACGATCTTCGCCCGCTTGCTCCCGGCTGGACACCCGGGTTCGGCCACGAATTCCTCCAGCGCCAGGACGGCTATCCGGGACTCGTCCAGGCCTACGACCTCCGCTTCGGCACCGCTCCGCGAGGCATGGAGCTCTCACTCATCTACCGCGCGCTTTCCGACGGCCAGGTGGATGTCATCGCGGGCGACGCGACCAGCGCGCTGATCGATTCGCTCGACCTCGCACCACTTGCCGACCCGCGCCACTACTTCCCACCCTACGACGCGGTTCCGCTCGTTCGAACCGCAGCCCTTCTCGCCGATCCCGCCATCAGCCGCGCCCTCGGTCAGCTCGCCGGGCGCATCCCCGATGGCGAGATGCGCAAGATGAACGCCGCCGTCGACCTCGGCGGCCGCGATGTGCGGGAAGTGGTCCGAGAATACCTGCGCGGATTGCACGGACGCTAAACACGGAATACACGGACAACACGGACATCGCGGAACCCAGAACACCACACACGGATTGCACGGATCTCAACGGACGTGCCAGCCATCCAGCGAACGCGAACCAGTTGACGCCAGGCAAGAGGCATTTCGGTGTAACCCGTGTCTCAATGTCCGTGTCATCCGTGTAGCCGTTCAATCCGTGTTTGGTGTCCGTGGAATCCGTGGTGTATTAGCGACGCCATGCGACACTTGATTGCGTGGGTCGAGGCCACCGTCTTCTTTCCCCGCCGAGGAGAACCGCTGGTAGAACTCGCGCGCGATTCGCGCGACGCGCCCTGCCCAGCAGGGACGCTGGCAGCTGAAGGCGATGCCGGCTGGTGAGTATCTCGCCGTGGCGCTCGACTACATGGAAGTCAAACGCGTGGCAGGATCCGGAGTTCCTGACCTCCCTGAAGCCCGACGCCACCCGCGTCACCATGCGCGAGGGGGCGGCCGGGAGTGTGGCGCTGAAGGTTGTTGTCACACGGAATTCGCGGATCCACACGGATTGCGCGGAAAATAGGCACGGCTTACACGGATTCAACGGGACAATATGCCTGCATCCGTGTCGTCCGTGTCTCCGGCGCCACGTCATCGGTGTGCCTACTTCTGTGGCATCCGTGTATAGACCGATCGAGACGGTGTAACCACGCTCGCCGGAGTTCCCGTGCGCTCGACGATGAGGTCGCCGGCCTTGTCGATCCACATCACTCGGCTGGTCCGGACCGTGACCGGCTTGCCGTCATTGGTGCTCTCACTGGTGGAGTCTACGACCAGGCGATCGCCTTTCCACGACGCGCGCGACAGCACCGTGATGTCCCCTGGCGAGACGTTCTTACTCTCGGCGCCGGTGAGGTCGTAGACCGCGACGACGACATCTCCCTGGAACGTGATGCGCAACGTGACGGCGGTACCGGTCTGCTGGACGACCACTCGCTCCCCGAGCATCGCGGCGAGGACGACCTTGCCGTCCGGCCCGGGCTGCATTGTCTTTTCCTGGTTGAACACCCAGATGCCGGACAAATCAGGACGCGACTGCAGTGGGGACGCGGCTGTGAGCGCGCAGGTCAGCGCAACGGCAAGCAAGTGCATATGGATTTTGACACCCTCAACGTCCTTTTGGCCTTCTTGGAAGTTGGCCGTTGGAAGTTGGGAGTTGGGAGTTGGGAGTTGGCCCGCAGGCCCTACCGTGCGCTGGCCTTACGTCCGATCTCAACCGTGCGGAAACCGGCCTCACCCCAGTTGATGATGAAGACGCTGAAGCCCTGTTTCATGCGCAGCTCGACGTCCTTCTCGGTGGCGGGATACCCGCAGGCGACGTTGAACTCCTTGCACGCCGACAGCACCTGCTGGATCGCGGCCTCCCAGCCGGCCTCGTCGAAGATCCGCTGCCCTTCCTGGTTCACGGTGGTGAACACGCCGCGCAGGGTGCCGGCACCTGGGAACAGCGCCCCGATCCCCTTCACGGCCGCGATCTCGCGGATCTTTGCCAGGCCTTCTTTGCTTTCGACGATCGACCAGTTGACCAGTTCCCCCTTGAGATTGAGCGGCCAGAGGTCGGCCTTGGCGCGGTACTCCTGCTCGCTCACGCCCCAGTAGGCCGGGGCGGTGCCGACGGTATCCGGGCGCGTGCCGCCGCTGGATTTGAACCGCATGGCGGCGATCCCCTGCTTCAGTTCTTCCGCGCTCTCCACGTCGACGAACACGACGGTCGAGACGCCGAGGTTCAGCTGACGGCTGATGTTGTCGACTGCCTTGGCGGGATCTGCCGCGATCGAGGGGATCTTCGTCACGAGCGGATGCTCGAGGCGAGCCGGTGACTTCGCCAGCTCGCTGACGAACGTCGCGAACGGTCCGTAGGTCGTGTCGAAGTTGCGCTCCATCGCGCCGCTGAAGAGGATGTCGTAGGGCTCGTAGGCGAGCGCTTCTTTGGCCAGGTCGGCTGGCGTCCTGGCCGGCGCCGGTGCCGCGTCGGCGCCGCGGCCGGGC
>JACDDJ010000506.1 GCA_013817065.1 Acidobacteriota bacterium | reverse complement strand
CTCGAAGGCGGTGCCGGAGCGCACGCGCCTGGTGCACTACGCCACCAGCTGGGAGGGACGCCCTCTCCATTACCTCGTCGTCGGATCTCCGGAGCGACTGGCGAAGCTGGACGAAGTGAAGCGTGGGCTCCAGACACTCGCGTCCGGATCGCCCGATGCCGATCGGCTCATCGCCGACCTTCCCGTCGTCGTCTGGCTGATTCACGGTGTGCACGGCAACGAGATCTCCTCGTCGGACGCGGCGCTCGGCGAGGCGTATCACTTTCTGGCGGCGAGGAACAACGCTGACGTCGACGTCACGCTGCGCAATGCGCTCGTGATCATCGATCCGATGCAGAACCCTGATGGACGTCAGCGCTTCGTCACGTCGAACCTGCTCGGCCGCGCCATCGAGCCCGACCCGAACCCACAGTCAGCCGAACACGACGAGCCGTGGCCCGGCGGCCGCGTCAATCACTACCTGTTCGACATGAACCGCGATTATTTCGCGATGACCCAGCGCGAGACGCAAGGCCGGGTCAAGACGATGCTCGAGTGGTATCCGCAGGTGGTAGTCGACCTGCACGAGATGGGTGGGAACTCGACTTATTACTTCGCTCCGCCGGCCGATCCTTTCAACCCTTTGATCACCGACTCACAGCGCAAAGCCTTCGATCTGTTCGGCCGGGCCAACGCCGCCGAGTTCGACAAGCGTGGGTTCCCGTACTTCGTGCGCGAGGTGTATGACGCCTTCTATCCCGGGTATGGCGACTCGTGGCCGATGTTCCATGGCGCAGTGGCGATGACCTACGAGCAGGCGTCAGCGCGCGGTCTTGCGTTCAAGCGTGAGGACGGCCGGACACTGACGTACAAGCAGGGCGTCACTCAGCACTTCACTGCCGCGGTCACGACGGCCGTCACCGCCGCGAAGAACCGCGAGCAGCTGCTTCGAGACTACCTGGCGTATCGTCGTGGCGCGATCGAACTGGGGCAGAAGGGGACCCGCGAATATCTCATCGCGCCCGGCAAGGATCCGGCGCGGACGCACCGGCTCGCGACGCTGCTCGCCGCTCAAGGGATCGTGGTCAAACAGGCCGAGGAAGCCTTTACCTCGGGGACGCAGCAGATGCCGCGCGGGACGTTCGTCGTGCCGCTCGCGCAACCGGCCGGTCGCCTGGCGCGCAACCTGCTGGATCCGGACATCACGATGGACGAGGCATTCCTCAAGGAGCAGGACCGCCGCCGCAAGGCCCGGCTCAACGATCAGATCTACGACGTCACGGCGTGGAGTCTGCCGCTGATGTTCGACGTCGAAATCGTGGCCAGCGACCGCGTCGCAGCGGCGAAGCTCCGCGACGTCGGTGCCGGGGATCCGCTGCTGGCATCCCCCGCGCAGGTTCCAGCCGGCACGATCGGATTCCTGATGCCATGGGGGTCCGGCGCAGCAGCTGCCGCGGCCGAAGCGCTCGCGCAAGGCGTCAGCATCATCACCACCGACGAAGCGTTCAAGCACAACGGCCGTCAATACACCATCGGCACTGCGTTCATCCGGCTCGCGGGGAATCCGGAAGCCGTCGGCGCGACGATCCAGAAGATCGCCCACAAGCATGGTGCCGAACTGGTGCCGATCACATCGACGTGGACGGAGGAGGGGATATCGCTCGGCAGCGGACGGACTGCCTCACTGCGGGCGCCGCGGGTGCTGATGGCGTGGGACGCGCCTGTCTCGAGTCTCTCGGCCGGGTGGGCGCGCTATACGCTCGAGCAGCGCTTCGGTCAGAAGGTGACGATCATGCGCACCGCGACGCTGCAGAACTACGACATGAAGGACTACGACGTCCTCGTGCTGCCGTCCGGCACCTACAATTTCAGTGACGATGCGCTGCGACGGATGAAGGACTGGATCCGGAACGGCGGTACCTTGATCACCCTCGCGGAAGCGACGCGCTGGGCGTCGCGCGATCGCGTCGGACTGCTGTCGACCGATTCACTCTATCGCGACGGCTCACCGCAGAAGGACGCCCCCGAGGGCGGCGCCGCGGCCGCGGGCGGCAGCGGCGGTGGCGGCGCGGCTGCGAAGCCGGATCCGACCAAACCCTTCGACTTCGAGAAGGCGATCCAACCCGAACGGGAGCAGCCGGAGAACCTCGCCGGCTCGATGCTGCGCATCACGATGTATCCGTATCACTGGCTGTCGGCCGGACTCGACGGCGATGTGCAGGTGATCGCGGAGGGCACGCGCGTGTTCGCGCCGATCAAGCTCGATGCAGGTGTCAATGTCGGGGTTTACGCGCCGGTGGAGAAGCTGCTCGCGAGCGGTCACGTCTGGAAGGAAGCGCTGCCGCTGCTGTCGTCACGCGCCTACCTGATGCACCAGCCGACGGGCCGAGGCCACGTGATCGGCTTCGCCGAGGACCCGAACTATCGCGCCTACGCCGAGGCGACGCAGCTGCTGTTCATCAACGCCGTCCTTCTAGGTGGGGGCCACTGAGAGGCGGGCGCCTTTCGGCGCCCAACTCCCAACTCCAAATCCCAACTTCCAACGGAGTAGCCGAAGCTAATCAGTGCGGCTTGGGCGTTGGGCGTTGGGGGTTGGGAGTTGGCGCGCGCCCCGCCTAGCGGCTGCGATATTTCCTGGCGCCCCCGCTTCTCGCCCCGTCCACACTCAAGGTGCCTGAGCCGCGCGTCGCGATATACAGGAACACGAAGGCGTAGAGTGCCGCCAGTTCACCCTGGTTCTGTATGGGCCACGTGCCGTTGGGCTGGTGGGCCGTGAAGTAGGCGTAGGCCATCTCGCCGCTGGCGATAAAGGCGAGCGGCGAGGCGGCAAAGCCGATCATGATCAGCGCGCCGCCAACGAGTTCGATGATCGCGGCCGCTCCATAAAGGGAGGCCAGCTCGACCTGCTTGCCGCCGAACATGCCGAACTTCTGCAGCCCGTGGAACATGAAGAGCAGTCCCGCCACGATCCGCATCAGCGCGTAGGCCTGAGGCTCAAACCGTCCTAGAAATCCCACCTGACGACTCCTTCGAAAATGGAGAAATATCCTGGTGCAAGTCTCGCACGATCGGCCCTGCGCCGGGGAGTCCAGATGGGCTGGTTTTTTGCAGCTTCGGAGACAATGATGGTCAGCCGCAACCGGAACGGCGCGAGAGCGAGTGAAGGTTGCCAGGCGGGGTGCCGGGGGCCCCGCCGATAGCCTGCGCAACCGGAACGGCGCGAGAGCGAGTGAAGGTTGCCAGGCGGGGTGCAGGGGGCCCCGCCGATAAATGTTGGAGGTGTGATGGGAGCTCAGATCGCGCGGTCGGTCGTTCTGTGCGGGGTCCTGGCCGCGGCGGGCGGGTGCAACCGGGAGGTGCCGAAGCCGCCGCCGGAGACGAACAAGACACCGGCCACCGCTGCCTCGACCGAACGGGTGGTCGGGCCGCTCAGCGAGGCCGATGCCGCCGCCCTGGCGACGATGAACGATCGCTTGAAGAATTATGTCGAGGCGCACAAGAAGATCGAGGACAGGCTGCCCAAAAGGTCTGCGGAAGCATCCCCTGAAGAGATCGACAAGAATCAGCGCGCCTTCGAGCTGAAGGTACGCGAGGCGCGGAAGGACGCGAAACAGGGGGACATCTTCGGACCGGAGGCGCAGCCGGTGATCAAACGGCTGCTGGCGGCGGTGTTTGCCGGGCCCGAAGGCAAGGAAATGGTCGCCTCGATCCTCGATGAGAATCCGGTCGGGATGAAGCTGTCGGTCAACATGCGATATCCCGACAGCGTGCCGATCTCGACCGTGCCGCCGGAGGTGCTGCAGACGCTGCCGCGCCTGTCCGAGGACATGGAGTACCGCTTCATCGGCCGGCACCTCATCCTGCTCGACTCCCACGCCCACGTCGTCGCGGACTATATCCTCGACGCCATTCCTGAATAGGCGCGAGATCACGATGCGTTCACGTCACGCGATTGCCGCGATTGGACTGGCGGCGCTGCTGATGTCCTCGGCGGCGTGCCGCGATACCCAGATCGGCTACGGAACCGAGACGGTGGCGGCTGCCCAGCAGCAGGTGCCCACGGTAGCGCTGCCGAATAAGCAGGGCACCTACAAGTTTGCCGTCCTGGGCGACTTCGGCACC
>JACDDJ010000505.1:3129-4103 GCA_013817065.1 Acidobacteriota bacterium | reverse complement strand
CATGGGCGCCAACGGCGCGGGGAAATCCACGCTCTGTCTGACCCTCAACGGGATCATCCCGCACAGCGTCGGCGGCACCGTCTACGGCGCCGTACATATCGCCGGCATGGACACGATGACGCACCAGGTCCACGATCTGGCGCGCCGTGTCGGTCTGGTCATGCAGAACCCGGAAGCACAGTTGCTCTGTCCGACTGTCGAAGACGAGTTGGCCTTCGGTCCGGAGAACCTGTGCGTGCCGGTCGAGGGAATACGAGAGAGAATCCATGCGACTGCCGCAGCCGTACGGATCGCGGATCTTCTGGACCGCGGCCCCACCGATCTGTCGGGCGGGCAGATTCAACGTGTCATCACGGCGGCGATGTTGACGATGAATCCGGAAATCATCGTCTTCGACGAAGCGACGTCCGCGCTGGACCCGCGTGGTGCGCTCGACCTGTTCGCGCTGGCGCGAGAGCTCAACCTCACGCGAGGGATGACGGTCCTGATGGCGGAACACAAAAGCGAGCCCATCGCTGAATTCGCCGACCGCGTCGTCATCCTTGACAAAGGCGAGATCATCGACGTCGGCACGCCGCACCAGGTGTTTTCGCAGGTCGAGCGACTGACCACCCTCAAGATCGCCCCGCCACAGGTCACGCGCCTCATGCACGAACTGGGATTCGCCGCAGAAGCGCTGCCGGTCACTCTGGAGGCGGCCGAAGCGATGATCAGGCCAAGACTCGCGGCCGCGCCCATCCCATCCGTGGCGAAGGACGTAACTCGAGACGACCGGCAGGTTCCGGCACCCGCCGCGGGCGTCGTGACGGCACCGATCATTGAGGCGCGCAACGTCTCTTTCCGATATCCGGGCGAGATCGACGCCTTGCGTGGAATCACTCTCACGATACGCGAGGGGGAATTCGTCGGACTGATCGGCGAGAACGGGGCCGGGAAGACGACCCTGGTAAAACACTTCGTGGGATTGCTGAAAC
>JACDDJ010000505.1:0-3119 GCA_013817065.1 Acidobacteriota bacterium | reverse complement strand
TGAAACCGACGGGCGGCGAGCTGAGCGTGCTCGGCCGTCCGTCGGGATCACTCACCACGTCCGGGCTCGCCGGACGGATCGGCCTCGTGCTGCAGAATCCTGATCATCAGTTGTTCAAGACCAGCGTGGTGGACGAGGTTAAGGTCGGACCGATGCGTCTCCGCCTGGCTGGGGACGCCCTGGAGGAGCGCGTTCGGGTGGCCATGCAGGATGTCGGCATCCTCGAGATGGCGGACAAGCACCCGCTGTCGCTCAGTTGGGGCGACCGCCAGCGGGTGGCGCTCGCCTCGATTCTGGCCATGCAGCCGCAAGTCGTCATTTTCGACGAGCCCACCACAGGCCAGGATCTGGCCGGCCGCACCATCTTCATGGACCTCGCGCACGCGCTCAACAAGAAGGGCTATACCATCATCGTCATTACGCATGACATGGAGCTCATCACGCGCTACGCGCAACGGTGCGTCGTGATGAAGCAGGGCCGCATCGTGATGGACGACACCACGAGGGAGGTCTTCCGTCATCCCGACCTCCTGCGCGATACCTTCATCGAGGTTCCGCAGATCGTCCAGCTGGCTCACCGTCTGAGCGACTGCGGCGTGCCGGCGAACACCCTCACGGTCGAAGAGATGACGGGAGTACTGCGCAGGAGGGGGGTCGGCCAGTGAGTCACGCGCCGCTGGATTACATTCCCGGCAATTCGGTTTTTCACCGGATGCACGTCGTCGTCAAGATGGCCCTCATGCTGAGCATTCTCGTGCTCATGTTCAGCATCGGGAACCTGTGGCTACTCGGGGGACTCCTGCTGATCACCGTAGTCCTGTATCGGATCTCCGGCGTCCCATGGAGCTACTTCAAGGGCCTGCGCGTACTGATTCCAGCACTGCTGATCTTCCTCATCTCGGCGCAGGGTCTCTGGTACTCGGCCAACCGCACTCCGCTCTTCGAACCGATCATGCTGCCCTTCCGGATCAATTTCAGCGCCGATGGACTCGAGGCCAACGCGCTGACGCTCTATGCCGAAGGCGTGCTCTTCGGCATCGTTCTGGCTTTTCGAATGCTGGGAATGTTCCTGACGTTCCCGCTGGTCTTCCTTACCACTCCGACGACGCAGCTCATTGCCGGATTGACCGAGGTCGGCCTGCCTTATCAGATTTCGTTCATCTTCACCACCGCGCTCCGCTTTATTCCGTTTCTCTATGCCAGCCGGGAGCGGGTCACCGAGGCCCAGCGGCTGCGTGGCATGGACCTGGAGAAGAAAGGGATCGTCAACGCCGTCCGGCAGACGGTGCCGACCATCGTACCCATGATCACCTCCGCTCTGAGAACGACGAGCGATCTCGAGATCGCGATCGAATCGCGGGCGTTCGGCGCGTTCGATAAGCGCACGACTTATCGCGGCCGGCGCTTCACCAGATCGGACAGGAACATGGTCATCGGCCTGGCGGTAGCCACATTGATCGCGGCTGTGAGCGCCAGCATCTTCTACCCTGGCCGGGGATTCTGACATGCCATGCCGGCACGCGGTGAAGACGGCAGGTTACCCGAAAGCCCGTGCCCGCCATGGCTAGAGTGCTTGGCCTCGGGGATGCCGGAGTCGACATCATCATCCATATCCCTCGACTGCCGCACCATGATGAGAAGATCCTGGCGACCAGGTTCGAGCGACATTCGGGGGGAGTGATCGCCAATTTTCTCTGCGCCCTGAGCCGGCTGGGAACGACGAGTGCGTTTGTCGGTTGTCTCGGCAACGACGAGTTCGGCGCTATAGTCAGAAAAGGACTTGATGAGTTTCAAGTCGATGTCAGCAGCCTCATCGTGAAGGACGGGGAAGAAACCTACTTCTCTCTGAGCATGCTGGACGACACGGGCGAAAAAGCGCTCGTCATCGCCCCGACCGCCACGATGTTCCCGACCCCGGAAGATCTGACAGATGACACCTTCAGGGGAGCCGATCTGATCCACACGACCGGGCTGCGCGCCGACACCACCTTGAAAGCCATCGCGCTGGCGCAGCGCCACGGCGTGAAGGTATCGCTTGATCTGGAGCCGTCCACCCTCCGGCTGGGAGGGGATTACGTGCGTGAAGTCCTGGCGTCCTCACACCTGCTCTTCGTCAACGGCCATGCAATACGGGAGATGTTTCCCGGCGAGAGCGACCTCACGCGTGCCGGCCTCGAGCTGTTGCGGCAAGGCCCGCAGATGGTGATCATCACTTCGGGCGGTGACGGCTCTCTTGTCGTCACGCGCACCGAGACCATCCATACCCGGGCGTTTCAAGTGGACGTCAAGGACACGACCGGCGCGGGTGACTGCTTCAATGCCGCCTTCGTTCACGGACATCTGGAAGGCTGGCCCCTCGAGCGCACGGCTCTGTTTGCCACCGCAGCCGCGGCCCTCTCCATCACCGTCGTGGGAGCGCAGAGCGGGCTTCCGGCCGTGCGGGACGTCGAGGCATTCCTGCAAAAACGCCGCGCGCCCACCGCCTGAGCCGCGTCGCCGCGAGTTCTCGAGGGCTCGCGTCAGATGCTCGCGCGGATCGCCAGGCCGTCCCGGCGCCTTAACAAGAGAGCGGCGCGCGGAAAACAGAGAGTGCCGCGCGTGGTTGGTACTCACCTGGTCGAGTCGAGCGACATCATCCGACTGTTGAAGATCTGCTGGAAGTTGACCTCCTTGAGGTGCGGATCGTCGAATCCCAGCATCACCAGTTTCTTGGGAACCGCATAGAAGAAGGCGAACAGCTCGCCCGGCAGGCAGTAGGTCAGCGGAGAGAGGGCTTCGTCAGCCCCTCCGTACACAGGGACCGGCACTTTTGCCAAGGCCGCGGTTTCGGCGTCGCCGGCATCGCAGAACGCCACGGTGATGCTGCCGCGCTCGTTGGCGGCCCAGAGTTGTTCCCTCGCCCGGTCGACGCTGGCCCCCGGCGGGCTGATGACGAACGTGTACGTGTTCTTATCGGTAACGAAATATTGTTCGTGGGCCCATTCCTCGAGTTCCTGCCCGGCCGCGTGCACGCGGGCGGCCTCGAACATCTTGGCCATCGAGAAGAACGCGGTCCCGTAGTTCGGCCCGCCGCCGATGAAGATCAGCTTGTCGGTCAGGCCGGCACGCTTTCCCAACTC
>JACDDJ010000504.1 GCA_013817065.1 Acidobacteriota bacterium | reverse complement strand
CCTTCGGCGAGAGCCACGGCCCGGCGAACGGATGCGTGGTCGATGGCTGCCCGCCGGATCTGCCGCTGCACGAGGACGATTTCCGCCACGACCTCGACCGCCGCGCCAGCGGCAAGACCCGCCACACCTCGGCGCGCCACGAGACCGATGCCGTCGAGATCCTCAGCGGCGTCTACGAAGGACGCACCACCGGCACCCCGATCGCGCTGCTGATCCGCAACGTCGATGCGCGCAGCAAGGATTACGGCCGTATCGCCGAGCAGTTCCGTCCCGGCCATGCCGACTACACCTATTGGCACAAGTACGGCCTGCGCGACCCGCGCGGCGGTGGACGATCCTCGGCGCGCGAGACCACGATGCGCGTCGCCGCGGGCGTGATCGCCAAGAAGTGGCTCGCGCTGCGTCATGGCGTGCGCGTGCAGGGCTACCTGTCGCAATTGGGCGGGATCACTCCGCTGGGGCTTGATCTCTCGGTTGTCGAGGACAACCCGTTTTTCTGGCCGCATGCAGCGCAGGTGCCGGAGCTTGAAGCCTACATGGACGCGCTGCGCAAATCGGGAGACTCGGTCGGCGCCCGCATCGACGTGATCGCGGACGGCGTGCCGACCGGCTGGGGCGAACCGATCTACGGCAAGCTCGATGGCGAACTCGCCGCCGCGCTGATGAGCATCAACGCGGTCAAGGGCGTGGAGATAGGCGACGGCTTCGCCTCGGTATCGAAGAAGGGCAGCGAACACCGCGACGTGATGCATCCCGGCCAGAACGGCTACGCGCAATTCGCATCCAACCACGCCGGCGGCGTGCTCGGCGGCATCAGCAGCGGCCAGCCGGTGCGCTGCTCGGTCGCATTCAAACCCACCTCGAGCCTGCGCCTGCCGGTGGATAGTCTCGACATCCACGGCGACGTCGTCGAAGTAATCACCACCGGCCGCCACGACCCCTGCGTGGGCATCCGCGCCACCCCGATTTGCGAAGCGATGGTGGCGCTTGTGTTGATGGACCAGGCGTTGCGGCATAGGGCGCAGTGTGGGGACGTGCGGTTGGGCGCACCCGAAGACGCCACTGAGTAGCACCGAAGGAGGGCGTGCCTGCGCCGCTACACGCTGTCAGTCGCAAACGATCGGCTGCACCAGTCGCTGCAGAGACTGCGCCCGGGGAATTCTTGACTGTGCTTACGCCGTGCCTCACTGTGCCGGCGGGGGACTCTTGTAATGCATCGGCCTTGTTCTGGACGGGCCGCGGCCGGCGCGCTCGCACGGAAACATCACTCAGGGATCGGTATGCGTGCGCTATATGCCTTCGGTTTGTGTCTGCTTGGCGGAGTTTCCGCGTTGCATCCGGCGCAGGCCGCTTCCCAGACGCCACAAGTATGGAAAACCAATGTCGTGGCTGGCGAGTTTCCAACCCAGCAGGCGGCGCTCGCGGCCGTGCACGCTCTCGGCGGTGTCTATGCACTGGCGGAGCAGGTGGAATCGGTGGTCCCAGCCACTACGGGGACTACCTACGTCTATGGCGCACTGCCTCGCCCCCCGGAAGTCGGGCCGTGGCGCGATTACACAATTCAGATGGCGCTGAGCAATCCTCATGCCAGCGAAGAAGAAGCAGACTTGTGCAATCTTCGTGTTCGCTAACTAGTAGGAAAGCCGATGCGGTTTCTAGAGCGTGATCTGGTTGCGGGGAATGCCTACTTCATTCTGCTTTATGCAGATGAGTCCCTGGATGTTCCCGTCATCCAAACGTTGATTTTCAGGAAGAAGCACCAGCGCGGGAATAGCACTGAGTTTCACTTCTCGGAGGTCACGTCCGATGGCGACAATTCTCCATTTGTTGTTGAAGGCAGGCATTTGGAAGAGCTTGTTGTTGATCTCCCTGGATTGATTGAGCGTTTGAACGACGATAGGCCGTAAATCGACGGATTGCCCTGTATCGGGTGGCGGGCGCTTCTCGGAAGCCGCCCTGGTTGACATCCGCTTCCGAAGGCCAGCGGATCGCGGAGTGGGACAAAGGCAGTTACAGCTCAGGAAGTGCCTCCGTATCTCCGATCCCGCGTGCCGTTTGGCCAGAATTAGAACCGTGCGGCGGAGGGAGCATCTGTTCAAGCGCATTGATAGGCACTGCGGAGATGTGACCGGTACTAACGTGAGCTGCCGGCGCTGCCACGCCCGTTGGCGTTGCTCTGGTGGGCGGCAAAGATGCTTCGCCCGGGCCCCGGATGTCTGCTCCTGGGCCTCTGCCTCGACCGACCTCCGGCACCGCTTGGGTGATCAACATCACCTACATTCCGCCTCGGCCTTTGATAGCCTCCTAGCGGGACCGGTGCGCGATCTTGCGAGTCCCGCGGGATGAGCAGCGACTGATCCCTGCGGCGAAGAAGCACTGGAAGTTCTGTTCTTTGTCCTTGTGGCACCAACGGATGGCTCGGAGCGCCTCGATGAAACTGAACGTCTGCAGCAAGCTCTGCAAGGAATGTCCTTTCAGCGCCAACTCTCCCAAGGGCTGGTTGGGTAGCCATTCGTTGCGTGGTGTGCTGGACGCGCAGAACGACGAGAAGCTGTTCAGCTGCCATCTCGCGCGCAAGGAAAACATGAGCGGTGAAGAGATCGAGGCCGGGCAGGTCAAGATCTGCAGGGGCTACGTCGCAAGCGCAACCAAGTCCGGCATCGTGTTCGGGGAGGACGAGGTCAATGGGCCTGAGCTTCGGCGGCTGCAGGATCTGATCGCTTCGGAAGACAAGGAAGAGCCGAGCATCATCCTGTCCCAGGAGGAGTTCGTGGTTCACCACGCCCGCGCCAGGCCCGATCTGACCAAGATCCTGAAGATTTCCAAGGAAGAGCTGTTGAGGCGGCAGGGTCTCGCCCCTGCGCCTGAGCCGACGGAATCCTGAGCCACTTTCGATCGATTCGCGCCGTTTGTGCTGCCCGCCGGGGCGAGGGGAGGCCGGTCGAGGTTTCCGTGTCTTGTGGCGTCCCGGGACGCCACCCTGACCTGATTGCGAACGCGCCGCGCCGGACTGCCGCAAGCTGCCGGCCGTAACACCAGCTCTCGCTTCGCTCCCTTCGTTCCGCGACCCATGGAAGAGCGACTCGCTCGCGGACCGACCGGGCGGAGCAGCAGCGTCGTGAGCGGCCGATTGAATCAGCGGCCCGCCGCAGCGTAGCGGAGCAAGTTTTCGCAGGCGACGAACGCAGCGAAGTAGCCGGCTGCCAGTCATTGAGCGTCGCCGCCATACCCCGCAGGTGCCAGTACCCCGGGAACCGCTTACGATTGAGCTTGCCGTACGCTGGCTCGCACGCCGGCCCTGTCCTGCGCAACACCGGACAGACACGCACGGCTCGTCTTTTCCAAGCACCCAGTCCAAGGACACCTCCATTCATGAGCAAGACCCTCAACGTAGCCATCGTCGGCGCCACCGGCGCGGTCGGCGAGACGCTGCTGAAGATTCTCGCCGAGCGGCAGTTCCCGGTCGGGCAGTTGCACGTGCTGGCCAGCGAGCGCTCGGCCGGCGAGGAGGTCCGCTACGGGGCGCGCACGCTGGTGGTGGAGGATCTGGCGACCTTCGATCCGGCGGGCGTCGATATCGCGCTGTTCTCGGCGGGCGGCGACATTTCCAAACGCTACGCGCCGAAGTTCGCCGCCGCCGGCGCGGTGGTCATCGACAACTCCTCGGCGTTCCGCCAGGACGACGACGTGCCGCTGGTGGTCTCGGAGGTCAATCCGGAAGCGATCCGCAACCGGCCGCGCGGGATCATCGCCAATCCCAACTGCTCCACGATGCAGATGCTGGTCGCGCTCGCGCCGATCCATCGTCGGGTCGGGATCGAGCGCATCAACGTGGCGACCTACCAGTCGGTGTCGGGAACCGGCCGGCGCGCGCTGGAGGAACTCGGGCGCCAGACCGCCGGCATGCTGAACTTTCAGGAGGCCAAGCCCGAGGTCTACCCGGTCCAGATCGCGTTCAACGTGATCCCGCACGGCGGCGATTTCACCGACAACGGCTACACCACCGAGGAGATGAAGCTCGTCTGGGAAACCCGCAAGATCTTGGGCGACGACTCGATCGGGGTGAACGCCACGGTGGTCCGGGTCCCGGTGTTCTACGGGCACTCGGAGGC
>JACDDJ010000044.1 GCA_013817065.1 Acidobacteriota bacterium | reverse complement strand
ACACCACCATCCCGGCCGCCACCACCATCAGCGCGCCGCGGACGGCCAGCTTCGTGCGCCACCGGCGCCGAACGGTCCGGATGATCCCGAGAAGTTCGTCTTGCATCTGCGTCCCTCTTCCATCGGGCGATTCACGAACCGCCCGTACACTGGGTGTCCCGGTTACCGCCAGCGAGCTAGAGATACTTCGTCTTCAAGCTGTTGGCGAGCAGCGTCTCGCCCGTCAGCAGCAGCAGCCCCGCAAACAGCAGGTACCACCATATCCTTTGCGAGCGCTCGCGCTCCTCGTTTGTGACCGTTGCGTTCCCGGCCGCGGCGGCGCCGCCGGCCAGCCCGGTGGCGCCGGCCGTCACTTCCTGTGGATCGATCGGCGCCATGTCGGACTCGCTTAGATCCACGTTTGACGCCACCACCACCGGCTCGGGATCCCGTTCCGATGCACGCAGCTCGTAGAACCCCTGGTCGCGCAGCTCAACGACCGACGATTTCGCATCGAGCTCCACGCGCTGCCCGCCGGGTCCCACCACCACCGGCGTGACCTGCGGGCGGGTTCCCGAAGCCGAAACCGGCAGGACGTCGCCGACCGTCATCGCGGCGCGCCGCTGCGTAAAGGCACCAAGCGTGGCACCCACCTTGTGAATGAACGGCAGGAACACCGGCTTGAGCGCCAGGTCGTTCCAGGTTACGTCCAGCGTCGAGGTCCACGCGATCACGCGACCAGCTTCCACTCTCTTCTCGAGCAGCGCCGGCGCACCATCGTCATACCGAGCCAGCACCTGCACCTCGGGTGTCATCGCAACGGCGCGATAGCTGTAAAACCGGGCGGACGAGAAGTCACCGCTGCGAGGCGCGCGGAACGATTCGAAGATCGGGTGGCCGAACTCGAGGGCGCCAACCCGTCCAGGTGTGCCGCGGGTTCGATCGGTGGTCGCTCCAGGGATCCCCGGCATGATCGCTTCGGCCGCCGCTGGCCACGTCGCGCGCTCACCGAATGCGGCGAACAGGCCGCCGCCACCCTTCACGAACGCCACGAGCCGGGCGGCGAGCGCCTCCGAGACCGGCACGTCGTTCAACACGATCACCGCGGCGCCGGCGATGTCCTCCGCCGTCACGGCCTCCATCGGCCGGACGGTGACATCGAAGGCAGGCGCTTCACCAAGTGCCAGAGCCTGCGACAGGTACAAACTGGCAGCCCGCGATGTGCCCGGCCGTTCGACGATAACGACCTTCACCCGCTGCGGCGGCGACACCACGAAGTGGAAAGCGTTATCCCGTACGAGGCGGTCGTCTGCAAGACGGATCGTTCCGCGTGTGAACTTCGCCACTGGCGCAAACGGCTCGAAGCTCACCGAACTGGATCCATTCGGGCCGAGCGACAAAGGCTTAGTTTCGACGACGCGGCCGTCCACCTCGAGGGAGATCGGGACCTCCACGGCGGCAGGTCCGCGATTGACTGCTCCTGCCGTCACCGTCACGCGCTCCTGCCCAGAGACGGTCGTGCGCTGGAGCACGGCGGGAGTGATCGAGACGTTCGCGACTGCCCCATCAGAGATTGACACCGGCGTCACCTTCGTACCGTCCGGCAGACGCACACCTTCAGCGCCAAGCCAGGCACGCCGCTGGAAGTCCGAGATCAGCACCACCTCTTTGTTGGGAAGGGCAGACTCACTGATGATGCTGCCGGCCAGCTTCAGCGCCGGCCCGTACTTCGTCGCCGCCGCACTCACGCGCGCGGTATCGATCGCGGCATTCAGCCGTCCTTTGTCAGTCGTCGACCGGAGCGCCACTTCAGCGCCGGTGTCGAACAGCACGGCGCTGGCGCGATCAGTCGCGCCAAGTCCGTTCACCGTGTCGCGCGCCGATGCGACGGCGCGCTGCCATCGGTCCGCATACCCGAGGCTGTATGACCGGTCGAGCAGGATCACCACTTCGCGTGCACCACTTGCGGCACTGGCGGCAATTGCTTCGCTGCGGAGGAACGGACGCGCAAACGCCATCACGATTAACGCGAGCGCGGCGAGCCTCAGCAGCAGCAACGGCCAGTTGCGGATCTTCTTCCGTTCTACGGACTCGTAGGGAATCTTCCGCAGGAACATCAGCGACGGGAAGGCGACGACGTTCTTCCGCTCCTTCTGGATCAGGTGAATGATCACCGGGATCGCGAGGCCGGCAAGTGCGGCAAGGAACAGCGGCGTGAGGAATGACATGATCAGCGTGCCTTCATCAGCCGTTCGCGCATCGACAGGTATTTGAAGAGCGCGTGATCGAGCGGCGCCGAGGTATCGATCATCGTGTAGTCGATCCGCGCGCCTTTGCAGCGCTCGGTGATGGCCTCGATGTGCGCCCGAATCATCTTGCGATACTCCTCGCGGAGCGCCTGCGGCACGATCGGCATCTGCTCTCCGCTCTCGAGATCCTCAAAGGCCGAGGGCGTGTCGAAGTCGAACTCGAGCTCGGCACGATCGAGCACATGGAAGACGATCAGATCGTTGCCGCGGAATCGCAACGGTCCGAGTGCCTCGAGCACGGCGTCCGGCTCTTCGTAGAAATCTGAAATCACGACGAGCATGCCTCTGCGGCCGAAGTGCTCCGCCACTTTCTGCAGCGGCGCCCGCAGGTTGCCCGGCCTGGACGGCTTCAAACGATCGAGCACGTGGAGCACGGTGTCCATGTGCTTCGCTGACGGGGGTACGTGCTCCACCACCTCATCATCGAAGGCCACAAGTCCGACCCGGTCGCGCTGCCGGTGAACCAGATACGTGAGGCAGCCCGCCAGCATTTTCGCGTAATCGAGCTTGGTGAGGCCGGCACTGCCGAAGCCCATCGACTTCGACACATCCAGCAGCACGGAGAAGTTGGAGTTCGAGTCCGCCTCGTACTCCTTGATATAGAAGCGGTCGGTGCGTGCGAACAGGCGCCAGTCGACGCGGCGGATGTCATCGCCCGGCACATAGCCGCGGTGCTCGGCAAAATCGACCGACGCCCCGAATACGTTGGTGCGGTGCAGCCCGTTGATGAGACCGTCCACGACGGATCGCGCGATCAGCTCGAGGTTCCCGATGCGGGCGAGCACCTTCGGATCGACAAACCGCGCGCCGGGGATCGAGGAGGCGGAGATCACCTAAACCTCCAAACTCCAACTTCCAACTTCCAAACGGGAAAGGCAATGGAACGCGGACGTTCTCCTTCTCGTTTGGAAGTCGGTAGTTGGAAGTTGGTAGTTTCCATGCTCACATTCCTGACTTAGGAGCAGGGACCGCTTCGAGCAGACGGTCGACCAGCGTATCGCTCGAGATCCCTTCTGACTGCGCATGGAAGTTCGTCAGCACGCGGTGGCGCAGGACGGGGTGCGCCAGCGCGCGAATGTCTTCGAAGCTCACGTGATAGCGACCGCTCGTCAGCGCTCGTGCCTTGGCGCCGAGGACGAGGTACTGCGCCGCGCGGACGCTGGCGCCGAAAGCCACCCACTTCTTCACCGAATCGGGGCACGTGCTCGACTTCGGCCGGCTCGCGCGCACCAGGTTCAGCGCATATCGCATGACTGGATCCGCCACCGGCACTCGCCGCACCAGCCGCTGGAACGCGATCAGGTCAGCGCCACTGACCGGACGTTCGAAATGCGGATCCACGATCCGCGTCGTCGTCCGCACGACCTCGAACTCCTCATCCTCCGGCGGATGCTCGATCACGATGTGGAACATGAAGCGATCGAGCTGGGCTTCGGGCAGCGGATACGTGCCCTCGAGCTCGATCGGGTTCTGGGTGGCGAAGACGTAGAACGGCTCTTCGAGCTGGTAAGTGCGGCCCTGGATCGTGACGCGATGTTCCTGCATCGCTTCGAGTAGCGCGGACTGCGTCTTGGGCGGCGTCCGGTTGATTTCGTCCGCAAGCACGATGTTCGCGAAGATCGGCCCCGGCGCGAAGACCATCGAGCGCTTGCCGCTGGCGTCTTCCTGGATGATGTCGGTCCCGGTGATGTCGGACGGCATCAGGTCGGGCGTGAACTGGATGCGGTTGAACTCGAGGTCCAGCACCCTGGCGAGGGTGTAGATCAGCAGCGTCTTGGCCAGCCCGGGGACGCCGACGATCAGGCTGTTGCCGCCGACAAAGAGCGTGAGCAGGACCTGGTCGACCGTCTTTTCCTGGCCGATGATCAGCTTGCGCAGTTCCTCAATGATGCGGACCTTGCCGGCATTCATCCGGTCCGCAAGCGCGACGTCGTCCGGGGAATCGAGATCGACTGAATTGGTGGTCGTCGAGAGTTGGGTCATCTGTCTCCTGGTGCAGCCGCTAGCGCAGCCCTTCGGGGCTGCCTCACCGCGTCAATCCGTAGATGAAATAGTTCACGCCGTACTTGTACGCTTCGTTCGAGAAGTCGACCGGGTCGTAACCGGTGTCCGAGTACTCCCAGTACTCGCCCAGATCGTTGTCACGGTTAGCAATCGCGATCAGGCGCTTGGTCGGGTCGTTGTCTTCGAAGATCCCCCAGTAAGTCGGCGGTCCGAACGGGCTATAGGACGTCAGGAACCCGAGGTTCTTGATCTCGAAGAACGAGTTGAAGATGGGATGCGTCTGATCGAGCTGCACAAAGCGGTGCTCCGGGAGCGCGAGCTTCATGGTCTGCTCGAGGTTCCACCAGTCGTTGCCGCGGAAGTCATCGATGATCATGAAGCCGCCCTTGAGCAGGTAGTCCCTCAGGCCCTTCGCCTCCTGATCGCTCATCGTCCACTGCCCTGGTTCGGACAGATAGAGGATGGGGTGATTCATCAGGTCCGGGTCGTCGAGCGAATAGATGTTCGAGCCGGTGGTGTGCGGACCGACGGTGGTCAGCTCACTGAGGATCTTCATCATGTGCTGGTCGGCGGTCGGATAGTCGTGGGCCCACGGTGGCTCCCGATTCCGTCGCCCAAACCCGCCGAACCCGGTGCTGTACCGCAGCCGCACGAACGAGAGCTTGCCGTCGTACCCGATATTCGAGCCGTCGTAGTTCTGCGCGGCACGGCGGCCGCCGAATCCGTCCTGGGCAAACACCGCGGCGGCACCGCCGGCAACGACGATGACGAGCGCGAGGCCGAGAAGGATCTTCTTCATTTGCCTTTCCCCTCGATCGCACGGATTTCCTGGCTCTTCAGGGCAAGGTCCGTCAGTACCTTTTCGAGTTCGCCGGCGTACTGCGCAGGCGGCATGCTCGCCTTCATCAGCTTCAGGGCTTCCGCGCGGCGTTCCAGCTCACGGCGCTCTTCGTAAAGCTTGCGGAGCGCAGGATCTGCCGGCAGCTTCAGGTCCTCCACGGTGGCACCGAGTGACAGCATCGCCGCGATACTGCCGTCCTTGCCGTTAACGGCTGGCTCCATGCTCCCTTCCCCATCGCCACCGTCCTCCAGCATTGCGCGCTCGGTGAGCATCACCCCGCGCTGCTGGTAGACGCGCGCGACATCAGCCTTTGCCGCATTGAACGCTTCGAGGACCGAGACGCGGCGATTCTTGTCGGCATCCGCGGCGTCGCTGGCCAATGCGTCGATGAAGTAGCCACCGAACAGCGTTGCGAATTGCTCGGCAGCATTGCGCGTCGCGGTCACGATCACCCGTCCCGGTGCAGCCAGCGCTTCGATGAACGGCCCGCTCGCGCTCGAGGAGTTGACGAACACGACGTTCCTGGTTCCGAAACCCTTCAGGATCGCGGCAAAATCAGCCGCCGTCATGTCAGGCCCGGACAGGTTGAACTTCGCCACCTTCCCGTCCGAGGTGCCGTGGCCGATGAGGACGACAAAGATGACGTCATCTTTTTTTGCCGCGGCGCCGAGGGCGCTGAGCCGCTTTTCGATCTCCGCCTTGGTAGCTTTCGCCGTCGCACGCTTCGGATCCTGCTGCGGATCCTCGGCGAGATAGAGGATCCGCTCCGGCGGAATGCGAAGGCGTCCGCTGGCGTGATCCACGAGCGAACCGGCCCACCGGCGGAACGTTTCGGCGTGCTCCGGCTCGCCGCCGAGCCCGACAATAACGGCGACGTACGCGTCCTGTGCAGCCGCAAGCCCGGGCACGCTGACGATGAGCACGAACGCCAGGACGATGAGGCGCCTCATGCCAACCCCGCCTTGCGCCGCAATGCCCACTCGCCGGACATGAGCGCAAGCATCAGCATGAGGACGATCGGCATGTGCCAGAGTTCGCGCTCTTCTACGGTCGTGACGCCACGGCCGGTGTACTGGACGTCGTCGGGCAGACCGGTGAGGTTGGCGGACGTATAGAAGCGGCCACCTGTTTCAGATGCGATCCGTTCCAACCGGGCGGCCTGCATCGTGGCATCGAAATATTCAGCGTCGCTGGGGACGGCGCGGACTTGCGTCAGCGTGCTCCCGATCGTCTTCCCGGCGCGCTGCGCATCGACACGGACCGTGTAGACACCCTCCGCCTTCGGAATGAAGCTGGCGCGGTATTCCCCGTTGCGCTCGCCCGTCCACTGAACGGGGATCTCCTCCTTGCCGCCGGGACCATCCACGAATGCCGAGACGGTCGCGTCGTTCAGTTCCACGAAGGCGCGATCCACGACGTCGGCGACCAGTGTGACGGGTTCACCGGGCTCGACCCGGTCGGTCACGGTGTGGGCATCAACCGTGTCCGGCACCTCGGAGACCAGCCATCGCAGCATCTGCCGCCAGTAGTTCTCGTGCGTCTGATCCTCGAGCGAGATGACCGCGTGCATCTGCCACAGCCAGGAGTCCTGGACCGTCTGCGCAATCGCCTTGCCGCGACCGTAGCGCTGGGAGGCAAGCACCACCTGCTGGCGACGCCGATCGTCGGTGCCGCTGAGGAGCACAGTGGCGCCGGGCTTGACCGTAGTGATCGGGTTGACGCTGGTGAGCGGCGGCATCTCCGGCCAGCGCGCCCCCGAATCCGCCTCGTTGCCCGCGATCTGCGTCACCGCATGAGACTCGCCTGCGCGGGTCGGCCGCACCGCGAGGTGGGCAACGGGAAAGTCACCGCTGGCAGTGCGGGTGACACCGCCCAGTGCGACGGGCAGAACGTCGGCCACCGGCGTGCCGGCGTAGCCGCCCTCGGCGAAAGCGCGAGGTCCGCCAACCATCAGCAGTCCACCGCCGCGGCGCTCGACGAACTCGGCAATCATCCGCAACTGGTCGCCCGAGAACGCGGACGCTTCGATATTGCTGAGGATCAATCCGCGGTACTCGAACAGCTCTTCACGCGTCCTGGGGAATCCACCGAGCAGGTGCTCCGGATCGTCTACGCCGATGCGCGTGAACTTGTTCTCCGCCGTTCGCTGCAAGGTGATGACTTCGAGGTTCTTGTCGTCCCTGACCGCCTGGCGGAGGAACTTCATCTCCGCCCGAGGCTCACCCTCGTAGTGCAGGATGCGCTCGCGCCGATCGACGACATCGACCATTGCGTCGCGCGAGTTGTTCTGCGCGATGGCTTCGCCCTGACGGGGGCTGACCCGGAACTTGTAGACGCGTGCGCCGGCGTCCGTGGCCATGACGCGGACGCGAACCGACGTCGGCTCGCCGTCGGCCGGCAGCTGTACCGCCTGCGATCCGACGATGCGACCGCCGTCCTCGACGTCGAGCATGACGGTCTCGCCGGCGTAGCCGGTGTGACCGACGACGGCATCGACGAGGAGCGACGTTCCCTTCAGCGCACGCCGGGGCGTGGTGACCCGGTCCACCTGGATGTCACGTTCGAGGTGGTCCTGGCCGATCCCCACCGTGAAGACCGGCAAGGCGGCCGCCTTCATCCCGAGTAACGCATCGGTGAGCGCCGCGTCGGTGGTGTCGGCGCCGTCGGAAACGAGGACGACACCTGCGAGTGGGAGCCCGGCGAGTTCCTGCCGCACGCCGTCCAGCGCGGCGCCGAGCTTGGTCTGCGCGCCTTCGAATTTGAGTTCGGTCGGCGAAGCCATCCGGGCTGGGGACGAGGAGAACCTGAAGGTGCGGACGACGAAGCGATCGGAAAGTGCTTTGAGAACGCCGCTCTCTGTATCGCCGAACTGCTGCCGCGCGTAGTCGCCGCGCGTCGATTCCTCCGAACCCGGCTGACCCGCACCCGGCGGGGCATCGTCTATCCGCATGCTGCGCGAGTCGTCGATCAGGAGCGCAAGGAAGTTCTGCTGCGCCGCCGCCGCTTTGACCACCATGACCGGCCGGAGCAGGCACAGGGCGACGAGCGCGATCAGCCCGAGCCGCAATCCAAGAAGCAGCGGTGAGGCGTGCCTGGTGAAGA
Source organism: Acidobacteriota bacterium (assembly GCA_013817065.1). Classification (GTDB taxonomy): domain Bacteria; phylum Acidobacteriota; class Vicinamibacteria; order Vicinamibacterales; family 2-12-FULL-66-21; genus JACDCA01. Next base: position 5,218 of record JACDDJ010000044.1, on the reverse strand, counting down.
ATGAAGCGCGGGCCGGTGCCGGCGCGCGTAGCGCGGCCGCTTTCAACCTCGCTCGATAGCTGATGACGATCAGTACGCTGGCAGCGATCGCGAGTGCGAGCGCAACGTAGGATCCGGTCGTCGGCGCGAAGCGGAACTCTCCCTGCTGAAATACGACAGGCCGGTATTCAAAAAGGAAGCGGAAGAGCGTTTCGAGCAAGGGATCTCCGGTAACGCGGACCTCGTGCCCCGGGGTGCGGCGGACACTAGTCGGATTGTATCGCCCTTCGCTCGCTCCAGGTGACTGCCCGTCTCTTGTCACAGCCTGACGAACACCGGGACGAGTGACGTTGGTTACTGCCTCGCCATAGATTCCGTTTACCCGGTGGCCGGGCTGCGCTACCCTTCCGGGCTTATGAAGAGCATTCGACGTTATGGATGTGCCGTTCTGGCGGCCGCTGCCGTCATCACGTGGGCCGGCGGCCTGGTGCCGGCGTCCGCCCAGTCCGGCGTTCTCGGCTATTACCGCTTTCCCTCCATTCACAACGATTCTGTCGTCTTCACCGCCGAGGGTGACCTCTGGCAGGTCGGAGTCAACGGGGGCGTGGCGCAACGCCTCACGACCCACCCGTCCGAGGAATCGCGGCCCGCTTTCTCGCCCGACGGGCGGACGATCGCCTTCTCGGCAGCCTACGAGGGCCCTACCGAGGTCTACACGCTGTCACTCGATGGCGGCATCCCCGTTCGTCAAACTTATGACGGCGCCGCCGCGCTCGTGGTCGGCTGGACGCCTGACGGTGAGATCCTTTACGCCACCCGCCGCTTCGCCACGCTGCCGAACACGCAACTTGCGCGCGTGAACCCGAAGACCGGCGCCCGGACGCTCGTTCCTCTGGCCCAGGCGTCCGACGGGAGCTACAGCCGCAACGGCCGCACCCTCTTTTTCACCCGGCTGGCGTTCCAGGGCAGCTACACCAAGCGATACCAGGGCGGCACCGCACAGAACCTGTGGCGCTTCGCAGAGGGCGACCGCGAAGCCGCGCCGCTGACGGCCGACTACAAGGGCACCAGCAAGAACCCCATGCCCTGGAACGGGCGCATTTATTTTCTGAGCGACCGCGATGGCCACATGAACCTGTGGTCCATGGCGGAGGCGGGCGGGGACCTGAAACAGCATACGAAGCACGACGGTCTCGACGCCCAGTGGCCCTCGCTCTCGAGTGGCAAGGTGGCCTACCAGCTCGGCGCCGACCTCCGCGTCTTCGACATCGCCGCGAACCAGGATCGGGCCATCCCGGTTCGACTCGTCTCCGACTTCGATCATCTGCGCGAGCGGTGGATCAAGACGCCGATGGACTGGGTCGCGTCCGCGCATCTCTCCCCCACCGGCGATCGCGTCGTTCTCAACGCCCGCGGCCAGTTGTTTGTGGCCCCGGCGCAGCAGGGGCGAATCGTGGAAGCCACGCGCGACGCCAAGGTGCGGTACCGCGTCGGCCGCTTCTTTCCTGACGGCAAGTCGCTGCTGACGCTCGGCGACGCAACCGGCGAAGTCGAATTCTGGCGTGTGCCGGCCAACGGCATCGGTGACGCCGCGCGACTGACCGACGACGGCAAGGTGTTGCGGTGGGACGGCATCCCTTCGCCCGACGGAAGCCGGATCGCGCACTACGACAAGGACCAGCAGCTCTGGATCTACGATGTCGCCGCGAAGACACAGAAGCAGGTCGCCAAGTCGGACGAGGGCGGCTTCGACGACGTGCGGTGGTCGCCGGACGGCAAGTGGCTCGCATACACCTCGCCAGCGTCCAACCTCCTGACCCGTATCCATCTCTACGGCGTGGACAGCGGCCGATCCACCGCGGTGACGAGCGATCGCTATGACAGCTACTCGCCCGACTTCAGCCCGGACGGCAAGTGGCTGTACTTCCTCTCGGACCGCAACTTCGTCTCCCTCGTCAGCAGCCCCTGGGGCTCCCGGCAGCCCGAGCCGTACTTCGACAAGCAGACGCAGATCTTCCACGTGTCGATGAAGCCGGGCGAGCGGTCGCCGTTCCAGCCTGACGATGAGCTCTCGGGTCCGACGCCTTCGACCGCAACCGAGAAACCGGGTGAGAAGCCGGCCGACAAGGCGACTGAGAAGCCTGCCGCGCCACCTGCGCCCACGCCCGCCGCGCAGGGCGTGAAGCCGGCCGCGCCGGTGACGGTGGAGCTCACCGGGATCCAGACACGTTTGCTGGAAGTGCCGATCCCGGCCGGGAACTACAACGCCCTCTCGACTGACGGTAAGCGGCTGTACTTCTTCTCCCGCGACGCCGGGTCGGCCCGCGCGACGCTGAGAACACTCGCGATCGAGAACAAGAGCCCACGTCCAGAGGCCTTTATGGAGGAGGCGACCTATTACGAGCTGTCACAGGACCGCAAGAAGGTCCTCGTCCGTAAGGCGCAGGATCTCTTCGTCTTCGACGTTGGCGCCAAGGCGCCGGCTGACACGACGAAGAACCGCGTGCCGCTGACCGGCTGGTCGTTCCGCCTCGATCCGCGCGACGAATGGCGCCAGATGTTCACGGAGGCCTGGCGGCTGGAACGCGACTACTTCTACGACCGCGGCATGCACGGAGTCGACTGGCCGGCGATCAAGGCGAAGTACATGCCGCTCGTGGATCGCGTCACCGATCGCGCCGAGCTGAGCGACATCCTCGCGCAGATGGTCGGGGAGCTGTCGGCGCTGCACATCTTCGTCCGCGGTGGAGATCTGCGGCGCGGCGCCGACCAGGTCGTTCCCGCATCACTGGGCGCCACCTACGCGCGCGATGACAAGGCGGGCGGCTACCGCATCGAGCGCATCTACCTGTCGGATCCGGATATTCCCGAGGAGCTTGGCCCGCTGGTCCGTCCGGGCGTGGACGTCCGCGAGGGTGATGTCATCGAGGCCATCAACGGCGTCCCCACGCTGTCAGCCCGCGACATTCACGCGCTGCTGCGCGATCAGTCAGGCAAGCAGATGCTGCTCAAGGTGAAGCCAAAGGCCGGCGGTGGCTCGCGCGATGTCATCGTCACGCCCATCTCGATGGGCCGGGAGAACGATCTACGCTACGACGAGTGGGAATACACGCGCCGTCTTGCGGTCGAGAAAGCGACCAGCAATCGGATGGGATACGTGCACCTGAGAGCCATGGGCTCGGGCAACATGGCCGAGTGGCAACGCGAGTTCTACCCGGTGTTCGATCGCGACGGGCTGATCATCGACGTCCGCCACAACAACGGCGGCAACATCGACAGCTGGATCCTCGAGAAACTGCTGCGCAAGGCGTGGTTCTTCTGGCAGCCGCGCGTCGGCAACCCGACCTGGAACATGCAGTACGCCTTCCGCGGCCACCTCGTCGTCCTTGTCGATGAGAACACCGCGTCCGATGGCGAAGCGTTCGCCGAGGGCGTGAGGCGGCTCGGGCTCGGCAAGGTGATCGGCACGCGCACGTGGGGCGGCGAGATCTGGCTGTCGCAGAACAACTTCCTCGTCGACCGCGGGATCGCGACGGCTGCGGAAACCGGTGTCTTCGGACCCGAGGGCGACTGGCTGATCGAAGGTCACGGCGTCGATCCGGACATTGTCGTGGATAATCTTCCCCACGAAACATTCAAGGGTAAGGACGCGCAGCTCGAGGCGGCGATCAATTATCTCGAAGACGAGATCAAGAAGAAGCCGATTCTCAAGCCGGTCGCGCCGAGATATCCGGATAAGTCGATCAAACGTGGCGGCGGACGCTGACTGTACGCCCCTCAGGAGCAACGACGATGAAACGATTTGTGCGGACCTGGTGCCTGGCCGCTGGCGCCGCGACCCTTCTGGCTGCTGCGGTGCCGGCGTCCCTCCTCGCCGATGCCCAGGGGCTCGACACCACGCAGAAGACTCACATGCGCGAGATCCTGCACCGGGTCCAGCAGGTCTTGAGGAGTAACTACTTCGATGCGACCTATAAGGGCATCGACCTCAAGGCGCACTTCAAGGCCGTCCAGGACAAAGTCGACGCCGCCTCCTCGCCGAACATGGCCTATGCGCTGATCGCGCAGTCGCTGCTCGACCTGAACGACTCACATACGTTTTTCATCCCGCCTATGCGTCCCGAGAAGTACGACTACGGATGGGAGATGCAGATGATCGGCGACGATCCGGTGGTCATTGCCGTCCGGCCGGGAAGCGATGCCGAGGCCAAGGGGCTCAAACCGGGCGACAAGCTGCTGCGCGTCGAGCAGTTCCTGCCGACTCGCAAGGATCTGTGGAAGCTGCAGTACGCCTACTACATGCTGGCCCCGCGGAACTCGGTCCGGGTGATCGCGCAGAGCCCGGGCGGACAGCCGCGCGAGCTGGAGTTGAAGACCAAGGTCACGATGGGCGAGCGCGTCATCCAGCTCCATCTCGACATGGAGGATGGCGGGCTCGGCGACGAGTATCGCCAGACCACCGAACGGATCAATCGCGCCGTGATGCTGGACGACATCGCCCTCTGGAAGCTGGCGAGCTTCTCCTTCGAACCGCGGGACGCAGACGCGGTGTTCGACGCGGTCACCAGGGGTGCACAGTCGCTGGTGCTGGACATGCGTGGTAATCCCGGTGGCTGCGTCAAGACGTTGGAGGCCATCGCTGCACGCTTCTTCGAGGCCGACATGCGGATTGCCGAGCTGAAGGGCCGGCGCAACATGAAGCCGACTGCGACCAGGAAGCGCAAGAATCCGTTCACCGGCAAGGTGGTGCTCCTTGTCGATGCGGGCTCCGCATCGGCCGCGGAGGTTCTCGCGCGAGTGATGCAGATCGAGAAGCGCGGGATCGTGATCGGCGACCGTTCAGCGGGGTCCGTCATGCAGAGCCTGACGATGGGTGGCGCACTCGAGGGTGTCGAGGGGTTCATCCCGTTCGAGGTCAGCGTCACGAACGCGGACCTGATCATGAAGGACGGCAACAGCCTCGAACACGTGGGCGTGACGCCAGACGAACTCGTCCTGCCCACGGGAGCGGATCTCGCCGCCGGTCGCGATCCTGTTCTCGCCCGGGCCGTCGCCGTCCATGGCGGCACGCTTGATGCGGCAAGTGCCGGCCGGCTGTTCCCGGTGATCTGGAAATAAGGTGCTCGAGAGAGGATCGTCGGGTCGCGGAACCTTCGGTCACCGCAACCGTAAGTAATAGCGCCAGCCTGCACGACCCCCGGAGGTCACGTGTCCTTTCCATCGCGTCTCGCGAGTGCGC
>JACDDJ010000503.1 GCA_013817065.1 Acidobacteriota bacterium | reverse complement strand
GTCTACACGGTGACGGCGCTCTTCCCGCCGCGGGTGCAGCGGATCGACATTCAATATCAGTATCCGGCGTTCAGCGGTCTTCGCCCGAGAACTGAAGAGGACGGCGGCGATGTGTTCGCGCCCGCCGGCACGCGGGTCCGCCTGACGATTCATGTCGACAAGCCGGTAGCGTCGGGGGAGTTGACGATGTCGTCGGGCGCCGCGCCGCTCGCAGACATCGGCGGCAAGGTGGTGCACGCCGACCTGGTGCTCACGAAGAACGATTCCTATCGCATCCGCCTGGCCGATGCCGATGGCCTCGCGTCGGATGGCGACAGCGAGTATTTCATCCGCCTCATGGACGACCGGCCGCCGGACGTCCGGATCCTGCGGCCCGGGGGTGACCAGGGCATTACGCCGCTCGAGGAAGTAGCCATCGAGGCTCGCGCCGAGGACGACTTCGGGGTGGCCTCCCTCGATTTGGTTTACGCCGTTGGCGGTGGTCCCGAACGAACGGTGCCATTCACCAGGGTGAGTGGTGGAGAGACGGAGCGTACGGGGGCCTACCTGCTCGCGGCCGAGGATCTGAACGTCAAGCCAGGCGACGTCATCACGTACTACGCTCGCGCCCGTGACGTCGGCCGGGGCAAGCGTTCGACGGAAACGAGAAGCGACCTCTTCTTTCTCGAGGTGCGTCCGTTCAACGAGGAGTTCGTGGCTTCGCAGAGCCAGGCGAATGCCGGCGCCGGCGCTGCCGATCAGCAGTTAGACTCCCTGATCGCGGCGCAGAAGGAGATCATCAGCGCGACGTGGAACATCGAGCGCCGATCGGCTGGCGGACGCTCGGCGGCCGACATCAAGGCAATCGCGCAGGCGCAAGCGGAACTCAAGATGAGGGCAGAGCGCGCACTTGGTCCCGGCCGGGCGCGCCGCCCCGGATTTCTCCCGCAGCAGATCGTCCGTGCACCGCAGCCGCAGTCGGGCGACAACCCGATCGCATCCGCTGTTGCCGCCATGACGAAGGCGGTCGAGAAGCTCGCCTCCGATCGCACCCGCGAGGCGATCACCCACGAGATGACGGCGCTCAACGGTCTGCTGCAGGCGCAGGCGGAAGTGCGGCGTCGCGAGATCGCCCAGCAGCAGAACAGTAACGCCGGCGGCCGCGGCAGCAATCGTCAAACGCAGGACCTCTCGGCGCTGTTCGATAAAGAGCTGCAGCGGCAGCAGCGCACCAATTACGAGCAGCGCTCGCAGACTGAGGAGCGGCCCCGGCAGGAAACTCAGGAGGCGGCCGACCGTATTCGTGATCTCGCCAGGCGGCAGGAAGCGATCAATGCGCGCCAGCGAGAGCTGGAGCGGATGGCCGGAGAGGAACGCAAGCGCGAGCTCGCGAAGCTGATGCGCGACCAGGAGGAGCTGCAACGTCAAGCCGAGGCGCTCTCTCGAGAGATGGGGCAGTCCTCGCAGCAGCAAAACGACAGCAATCAACAGAAGGGGCAGCAACAGGGGCAGCAGCAAGGCCAGTCGCAGCTGACTGGCAAGCCGCAGGACGGTGCACAGCAGAAGCCGCAGCCGGGTAGCTCGGGAATGCGCGGCGCCGCCGAGCAAATGCGTCAGGCTTCCGGCGAGATGCAGCGCAACGACTCGCAGTCCGCAGCGCGCAGCGGAGACCGGGCCGCCGATCAACTCCGTCGGCTCGAACAGCAGATGCGACAGGGGAGCGCGGATGCACGTCAGCGCGCTGCGGCGGATCTTCAGAGCGAGGCGCAGCAGATCGCACAGGAACAACGCCGGGTCGCCGGGGAAGCCGAACGTCTGCAGAAGGGAGCGGGTGCCGATTCGGGAGAGCCGCGCCGCAGGCTTGCGGCCGACAAAGACCGGCTCGCCGACCGGGTCGAGTCGCTGGAACGTGAAGTCACACGGCTCGGCGGCCAGCCAGGCAAGGGCGAAGAGCAGGCCCGCGCGAGGGAGGCCGCCGCCCAGCTCCAGCGCGAGCGTGTGAGCCAGGCGATGCGTGAAGGGGCGCGGCAGATAAGAGAGGGTGCGTCATCCCCGTCGGGAAGCGAGGAGCAGCAGATCGCGCAGACGCTGGACCAGGTGGTCGAGAAGCTCGGAGGAGCGGCGTCGAGCGAGGCACGGCAGATGGCGGGTGAGCTCGAACGTGCGCGCGCGGCGCGCGACAAGCTCGATCGTCTCGAGGCGCAGATGAAGGCGGCCGACGGGAAAGCGGGCGCCCAGCAGGCGCGACAGCAGTACGAGCAGGAGCTGCGCCGCACCCGTGACGGCCTGGGCAGGCCGAACGACTCTCAGCGCGATGCGCGCGGCGGGGCCACGCCAGAGCAACAGCAGCGGAGTGGATCGGCTCCGGGGACCGAAGCCTTCAAGCAGGACCGGTCCGGCTGGGAGTGGCTTCGGAAGGATGTCGACCGCGCGCTCGAGGAGCACGAGATCGCGGTGTCGCGCCGGCTCGCGAAAGCGCTCGGTGAAGAGCGGTTGAGCGCGGGCGGCAGCCAGCGCGTGCCCGAACAGTACCGGCATCTCGTCGCCAAGTACTACGAGTCCCTCGCGAAGGCCAGGAAGTAGTGAGCCGAGCCCGGTCATGGTGAGCTTCGCGCACCCGCTTCCGTGGTGGGGCTTGGCCATGGGCGTCCTCGGCGCGGCCGCCCTCGCGTGGCATGCCTACCGGCGCTTCTCGGCGTGGCCCTCACGCCGGCTCGTTCTCACTGCCCTTCGGTTCGTCACACTGATGGCGATCGTGATCGTGCTGATGCGCCCCGTCGTTCATCACAGCACCGTCGATGGGCGAGACGTAGTGGTGCCGATCCTGGTGGACACCTCACGGAGCATGGCGATCGATGACGCCGACGGCGTCCGCAGGATCGACCGAGCCCGCGACTTCATCAAGGACGAGCTCCTTCCGGGACTCGGGGGCTTTCAGGTCGAAGTTCTCTCCTTCGGTGAAGCGCTTGCAGCGGCGTCAGTCGACAGCCTCGGCGCGACTGCTCGTCGCAGCGATCTGGGTAGCGCGCTCGCCGACATCCGGGAGCGGTATCGCGGCCGCCCGATCGCCGGTGTCGTCCTGATCAGCGACGGCGCCGACACTGGCGGCGGGCCGGACGTGAGTGCGATCGCCTCGACGCTGCCACCGGTGTTCCCGTTCGGCGTCGGTTCGCGCGATGCGGCTGGTGATCGCGAGATCTTGAGCGTGACGGCGGCCGAGACCGTGCTCGACGGTTCGCGCGTCGACCTCGACGTCTCGGCGCTCTCCGGCGAACGAACCGACGGTGCCGTGCAACTGCGGTTGCTCGAGAATGGTCAACCGCGTGAGGTTCGGCATGTGCAGGTTGCCGCAGGCGGTGGTCCGATCCGCGAGATCTTCCACGTCTCTCCGCCGGCGGGCGCAGCGACCGTCTACACGATCGAGATCCCCGCAGCCTCCGAGGAGCTGGTACCGGAGAACAACAGCCGCAGCGTCCTGGTTCAGCCCTCGTCACGCACGAGGCGTGTGCTGCTGGTCGAGGGCGCGCCGGGGTTCGAGCATAGCTTCCTGAAGCGAGGCCTCTCAGGTGATCGCGGGATCACGGTCGATTCCGTCGTTCGCAAGGGGAAGAACGAGCAGGGAGCCGACACCTACTACGTGCAGGCGGTGCGCGGACGAGGGGCGGCGCTCTCGGCCGGTTATCCGGCTGATGCCGCGACCCTCTTCACCTACGATGCGATCGTGCTGGCCAATGTCACGACTGAGCAACTCTCGGCGGCGCAGCTTGCCGCAACCCGCGAGTTCGTGTCGCGCCGCGGCGGCGGCCTGCTCGTCCTCGGCGCGCACTCCTTCCTGAACCGCGGTCTCGGCGGAACCGCGGTCGAAGATGCCCTGCCGGTGGAACTGTCGCGCCGTGTCGATGCATCGACGTCCTCGTCCGCCACCCGTGGTGCCTACCGCGTCGCCCTGACCGACGCCGGCCGCCAACACCCGATCACGCGGATCGGACTGACTGAGGACGATACGCGGAAGCGCTGGGACGGACTCCCCACGCTCGCCGCCGCCGCCGCCCTCGGCCCGGCACGCCCTGGCGCCAGCGTGCTGGCGACGACCAGCGCGGCCGGTGCGTCGCGCCCGCTCATTGCCGTCCAGCGGT
>JACDDJ010000502.1 GCA_013817065.1 Acidobacteriota bacterium | reverse complement strand
GTTGTTCTCACCGTCCCCCGACGTGCTCGCGGCACAGCCGGGAGTTTCGCGTGATCCCGACGCCGTCGCGCTCAGTGAGTGGGTCTGTGGCTGGTTCCCCGCTGTCGAAGACACGACCTATCGCGACGTGAAGCGCGTCCCGCCCGGCAGTGGCATCACTTACAAGGGCAGCGATACCCGCGTGCAGCGCTACTGGGATCCGTTTCCGGAGGGAAAGCCAATCGACTGGCTGAAGGAGTCGGACCTCGACGACTTCGAGAGCCGGTTCGAACAGGCGGTGACTCGCGCGACGTGCGGCCTCCCTCCTGCGATTTTTCTGAGCGGTGGTCTCGACTCGATCGCGGTGGCCTTATCGGCCTCCGACTCGTCGCGGGCGACGGGAGCACAGTCGCCACTCGCGCTGTCGCTGGTGTTCCCCGACCCTGCATCAACTGAAGAACCGATCCAGACCGGCGTCGCCTCGCAGCTCGGTCTCGAACAGACGCTCGTGGCGTTCAACGATGCGATCAGCAGTCGCGGTCTGCTGCAGGATGCGCTGTCGCTCAGCGCCTCGTCGCCGCAGCCAATCTGGAACATGTGGGCACCGGCGTACAACCCGCTGGCGCAGCTGGCCGCCCAGGGTGGACGCAAGGTGATCCTCACCGGTCGTGGCGGCGACGAGTGGATGACGGTCTCGCCGTATCTACTGGCGGACCAGTTGAAGCACGGGAACATCGTCGGCGCGGCGCGATTGATCCGCAGCCGCCAGCGCGCGAGTGGCGTGACCGGACTGAAGGCTGCTGGCCAATTGGCGTGGCGCACCGCCGGCCGTCCGCTGGCGAGCGCTGCACTCGACTGCCTGGCGCCGACGCTCTGGCATCAGCGGCGCAGGCGCCGGCTGCTGAGCGAACGGCCTGGATGGCTGGCGCCGGATCCGGCGATCCGCAAGGCGATGGACGAGCGGATCGATCGGTTCATCGAACCGGCACGTCCGAAAGGTGGGTTCTATCAGCGCGAGTGCAGGACAGCGCTCCGCCACCCGGCGATCACGCACGACATGGAAGAAACGCAGGAGTTCGGGCGGCGTCACGGGTTGCGCGTCATGCACCCGTTCTGGGATGTCGACCTGATCGAACTGCTGCACCGGGTACCGCCCGACCTGCTGATGATGGATGGACGCTCGAAGTGGCTCCTCCGCCGGCAGCTCGGTCAGCGTCTGCCAGGCCTCGGACTGGAGAAGCGAGGCAAGACTTCGGCGGCCCACGTATTCCGCGGGTTGCTGGACCGCGAGGCGCCGCGCGCCTGGCAGGGCCTCGGCGGGTTGCCAACGCTGGAGCGCATCGGGGCCGTCAGTACGGCCGATATACAATCGGGCCTTCAATCCCGAAGCCTGGTTGAAAGAACCGGCGGCGTCGGCCGCCTGTACACGCTGTTGAACCTGGAAGCCTGGGTTCAGGAGCGCGCGTAGCCGCGAATGGACGCGGAGAAGAAGGAAAGTTAGATGAAGACCAATTTGACGCCCAAGTCGGCGGCAACGCCGTGGACGACCCCAGTGTTGACGTTTCGGGGAAGCGTCGGCCAGATCCTCCAGGGTGGAGGCGGAAAGCTGAGCATCGCGGGATCCGATCCCGGCGAGGGACGCTGCGAAAAGCCACACGCCGAAAAGTGCATGCAGGCGTCTCAGGGCGGCGGCTAAGCTCCCGCTCGTTCGGTATTACCCAGCGGCCCACAGGTGTCACCGGCGGTGCTCTGCATCCCTGACCTCGAGATAGCGCCTGACGGCGCGAGTGCCGGAGTGTGGCCACCGGGCGCGGTCATGCAGCGCTGGCTGGACAACGAGGGGCGCCTCGTTGCCACCGGCGGTCGCCTGCGCGGCCGCTGGTGGATGCACTGGCGCGGCCTGGCGACATTCTGGTTCACCGAGGACGGGGCCGTAACCGCCGAACCTGCAAAGGGAGCGACGGACGCGGAGCTGCGGGACATCTTCGTCCGCGGCGTCCTCCCAACCGTCATGCTGGCGCGTGGCTTCGAAGCGCTGCACGCCAGCGCCATCATCGAGCCGAGTGGCGTGGTCGGCCTGTGCGCGAACTCCGGCACCGGGAAGAGCACGATCTCTGTCGCGCTCGCGGCCTCGGGCGCCGGGCACTTCGCCGATGACACACTGCTCTATCGCGTGAGCGGCGATCGGCCTGTCGCCTCGAAACTGCCCTTCCCCATCCGCGTGGACGCATTCGCACGAGCAGCACTCGGTGAGCTGCCGACCGAAGCGGCGAACGCGACGATGCCGAGCGAGGCTCCCATCCACCGCATCTATCACCTCGTTCGGGACGAACAGCTGGATCCGAATCGTCCGGCCTTCGCGTCCCTCCCGGTCTCGGCGCGCTTCGAGGTCCTGCTCACGCACGCCCATCCCTTCGACATGGGCGACGAAGACCGCCGCCGCGCCTTCATCGAGCACCTGATGACGCTCGCGCGCAACGTCGAGGTCTGCGAATGCCGCTTCGCGCCCGATCTCGCGGCGCTCCCCTCGCTCGCGGAATCGCTCCGCGACCACGCGGCAAAGATCTGAGCCCGTGGACGTCCTCCTGATCGGCACTCGCCTGTGGCTGTGGGCGGCGCTGCTGCGCGGCCTGAAGCACGTCATCCCGCTCGAGACGCTGGTACGGTTTGCACGCGTCACGCCGCATAGCCACGCCGGCCACGCCGCAGCCGGTGTGCAATCGCGAGTCGAAGCTTACCTGGAGAAGAAGGGCCGCTTTCCGTTCCGTCCGCCGGCAAATTGCCTGGAGCGGAGTTTCGGCGCCTACCGCCTGCTGTGCCGGGCGGGCGCGAATCCGGAGCTGGTGGTGGGCGTGAGGCGTTCGCCGGGCCGCGGCGTTGAAGGCCACGTCTGGGTGAGAGTCGCGGGTCGCGTGCTCGCCGAAACGACCGACGACGTCGCATGCTTTACGCCGATCGTGACCTTCGATTCAGAAGGGCGGCAGAAAAGGACCGGCCCCCTCAACTTCCAACTTCCAAATTCCAACTACCAATCAACTTCCAACTTCCAAAAAACAAATTGAGGCCATTTGGACTTTGGCAACGGTCGCGTCGTCGAGCCGTCGTGTCGTCGTGTAGTGCCGCAGGCATCCTCGTCTCAAGCCCGTTTTGATTTTGGCAGTTGGAGATTGGCGGATTGACTAGTTACAGCGTGTGCGCGAGCCCCTGCTCTGCCAGCCTGATGGCGAACGCGCCGCCCCTCGATAGCAGATCATCCCACGTGCCCGATTCGATGATCGCCCCCTGATCCACCACGTGGATCATGTCGGCCCGGCGGATCGCCGACAGCCGGTGCGTGACAATCACCGTCGTCACTGTTCCGGCGAGGCCGCGCACGGCAGCGAGGATCTGCTCTTCGTTGTGGGAATCGAGCGCGCTGGTCGCTTCATCGAGAACGAGCAGTGAAGGTTTCACCAAAAGAGCGCGCGCCAGTGCGAGGCGCTGACGCTCGCCACCCGAGACGCGGACTCCTCTGTCGCCGACGATCGTGTCGAGGCCTTCGCGGCGAGCCCGCAGGAATCCCGCGGCTGCCGCCCGCTCGAGCGCGTTCCACATGTCCGCTTCGGTCGCGTCCGGCTTCGCCCAGAGCAGATTGGCGCGGACGGTGTCGTGAAGAAGAAAGCTGTCCTGCGGCACGTAGCCGATCGACTGGCGCCACCCCGCCGTGTCATCCGGCAACAGCGGGCGATCGTCGATCCGAACCGAGCCACTCGCGGGTCGCAGCAATCCAATCAGCAGATCGGCGAGCGTCGACTTCCCTGCGCCGGACGCACCGACAAACGCCGTCGTCCGGCCAGCGGGAATCATGAACGACACATCGTCTATCGCGGGCGCAGTCGCGCCGGCATAGCTGTACGAAACGCGGTCGAAGCGGACGTCGCGCAGCAGCGGCATGCGCGCCGCGGCGGCTTCAGCCGTCCGCTCGGCGTGCGCCTCGCATCCGTCGATGACCCGCATCACCACCGTGAATGCCGGTACCGACGCGAGGAGCGTCTGCACTGACTCGTGCAGCGACATGATGCGCGGCATCACACGTCCGAAGACGAAGATCAGCATCAGCAGGCCGGCGCCGCGAAGTCCAAGCAGTTCGACGGCAACCAG
>JACDDJ010000501.1 GCA_013817065.1 Acidobacteriota bacterium | reverse complement strand
CCGGTGCCCCCGGTGAAGACGATGAGCAGATGCCGGTGTCGGAGCTGCTGCCCGCGCTGGCGTTGCGGCTGGCCAGGCAGGTGGTCGCACCGCATGGCGGCCACGCCGAGCTGACGCCGCTCCCCGGTCGGGGCAGTGTGCTGCAGATGATCTTTCCGCTGCCCGGGTCCGCGACTTAACTCGACAGCCGGACGGAACGGTCCGGATGCCGATCCTGCTCGGTGACGGTGTAGCGCAGCCCTTCAGGGCTGCCGTCATAAGCCACCACCGATTCGAGCCGTGGGTTGCCTCGGTGGCGGGGAGGCCGCTATAATCGGTGTTTCCTCCTCCTGCTGGGACGTCGTTCAACGGTAGGACAGCAGACTCTGACTCTGCTTATTGGGGTTCGAATCCCTACGTCCCAGCCAGCTCATCCTTACTACTGACACCGGGGAAGTCGCCTGCGGTGTTCAACACATTCCGGCGCGGCAGTCTCTAGTGACAGTTCGGTCGTCCGGCTCGGTCGGTCACCTCAGGAGAGCCATCAGGAATTGGCATATCGGGTCACTCGATCCGCACGACCGTCAGGCGCCACTCGCGGCCAGGCAAGAAGGGCGGATTCACGAACACGAACCGCACCGTGTCGCCGTCCATTTGCGTGTCCCACTGCCACGTCTCACCAGTCATCTCGTTGGGATTCTTGCGAAAATCGGATTGCAACATCAGGGTGCGACCGTCGAACCTATAGGAGCCCGCGCCGGCAATGAAACTCTCGTACGCGGCGGCCATTTCGGCGGGCGTTGGCTTGTTGGCGTCCGCGAAGCGGGCCCTCCGCTCCGAGCCGCGAACGTAAAAATAGCTGTAGTGGCGCGCGGTGAACACGAACAGGCCACCTTGTGGAGCCGGTCGCGTTTCCCACGCGCCGCCGGGAGCGCGCAATGCCGTCTCCACCAACCGCCACGTTCCCTGAATCGACGGGGCCGCCGCCGCAGTCGCAACAGTGGTGTTGTGGAATGCGGTCATCAACCACTTGCCATCGGTTTTCAGGAAGATGCGCGAACTGAGCTCGCGGTGTGGAGGCAACTCTCGCCCGGATTCGTCCAGCATGCCGCGAATCTCATGCGTCACGTGCGCGAGAGCGACATCCGGCTTGAGGAACTGGATGTGCGTGTCAACGGGTGCGATCGAGGCATTCTTCAGCGCGGTCGCAAACCGCTTCTGCCGTGCTTCGGTATAAGCCTTCGTGCCCTTCGTCCAGTTCCCCGTCACGGTCACGAAGTCGGCGTCCGAGGTGGCCACGGCACCGGTGGCCGCATCGTCCCTCTTGTTGAACGCCGCCGTCATCGCGTCGATCGCCTGCCGAATTGCGCGTTCGTCACCCTGAGTCTGCGCGCCGGCATCACCAGCTGTCCCGAGGCATACAATCACGACGAGAAGAGTAATAGTCCCGTTCATGCAAGCTATCTTACTGGTGCTGAGGTGTCACTTCCTCGCGGTACTCCTAACGGCCGGCACGCTGGCTTCAGCAGCGTGGCAAGGGCCGACGCAGCCAACGCGTGGCGGCTGGAGAAGCCCGCCAATCGTGACGGTGACTGAGGCGCCGGCCGGAACTGAAACAGTGCCGGTGACGTGGATCAGCGTGACCGTTCCGGATCTCGGCGTGATGCGGGCGGCGGTTGCACGACCGTCGGGCAGCGGGCCTTTTCCGGCGGTGCTCATTCTGCACGGCACGCACGGGTTCGCTCGGCAGTATGCGGAGTGGGCCAACGACTTGGCGCGCGGTGGCTTTATCGCCGTCGCCGCATGCTGGTTTTCAGGCGGCGGAGGCACTGCGGCTAATGAAGTAACGCCACCGATTCCGTGTCCGGAGATTCCGCCCTTGGGGTCCGGTGAATATCCGCAGGCCGTGCAGTTCGTCGAGGCCGTAGTGCAAGCAACGCGCACGCTGTCCGGCGTGCGCGCCGATCGGATCGCGCTTGTCGGGCATTCTCGCGGCGCTGGCGCTACGCAGCAGTTCCTCCTGGCGGGTGGGAACGTGCAGGCCGCTGTGCTTCATTCTTCGGGCTACGCGCTCAGGCCTTGGAATCGTGCCGCGGAGTTCAATGTGCCGATCTTGATTATGCATGGCACCGCAGACAGCTTCGGAGAGAACACACAGCCTGGCTTCGCGCGTGAATTCGAGGAGGCCTTGCGAGCGAACGAGAAGCCTGTCGAGACGGCTTACTGCGAAGGATGCGGACATAACACCTTCTTCACCAACTCGACCCAGCGTGACGATGAGCTAAAGAGGATGATCGAGTTTCTCCGCCGCCATCTTGGCAGGTAGAATCACCCTGGGCTTTGCTGTGGAGATCAGAATCCATGTCCGATATTTGCCGACAGATTGCGTCCCTGACACCCAGCCACACAAAATCGCCTGTGTTTCCCATCACGTGCAGGACAGGGTCATTTAACTATCGAACCGCAAGGCGCCAACGCCTGCACACTTCGCTCGACGCGCACACCATTCCAAAGTTACGGGACGTCCATGCCAGCGATGCGGCATGTGAGCCTTCGCCGATCTCGGCACAGCAATCGTCAAGTGTGATCGTGCGGTAATCGCGCTGCCACGCGTCCCGCGCCGTCGATTGTACGCACACGTTCGTCGTGAGCCCCAGGACGACGACGGTGTCAATCCCACGCCCTCGGAGGATCTCGTCGAGGCGCGTCCCGAAGAACGCGCTGTAGCGTGGTTTCACGATTTCGAGATCGCCCGGTTGCGCGTCGAGGCACGGATCGAACTCGGTGCCGGACGCGCCCGGCGCCATGCCGGCCCGCATGAACTCCGGCCACTGCCGCGTCGATTGCGAGTGCGAATCGGGAGCGATGATCGTTCGAACGAGAACCGTCGTGACTCCCTCTCGTCGGCTGTCGCCAAGGAATGTTCTTATTCTCGGGAGCACGTCTGACAGAGGCGGCTCGATAGGCGCCCCCGCCATGTCGGTAAACAGGCGTTGGACGTCGACTACCACCACGGCCGTCGTCGCCGGATCCAGCGACCACGGCTCGTCAGCTGCAGCCGACTTGTCACTCGGTGATCCGTCAGGATGGGCGACAGGCTGGGTCCGGTCGGTCATACGTCGATTCTCTGTCAACAGCCGGCCGGCTGAACACTACATAAACTTGTAGTTTTTAAGGGGAGGAGGATTTGACTAGGTGCGCGACGAGTCCCGCTTCAAAGGCAAAGGCCGCCGCTTCCGTTCGATTCGACGCACGCGTTTTCGCGAAGATGTTCCGCAGGTGATACGAGACGGTGTTCAAGCTGATGAATAGGTCGTCGGCAATCTGTTGATTTGTTCGGCCAGCTGCAAGCAGACGGATCACTTCGACCTCTCTGTCGGAGAGACCGGCGGGATGGGCGGCGCGGTTTGACCGCGGCCGCGAGCGAGCGGGCGTGGGTTTCGGACCGTGACCGGTTTTCAGAAATTGCACGATCTCACGGACGGCAGCGCGATTGCGCCATACGTCCATTCCGGAGTTGGCGGGGACGACTCTGAGCGTGGCCTTTGCGAGCCGACTGACCAGCGTCCGGGCGGCTGTCATCGGAACCAGATTGTCGGCCGCCGCATGGAAGTACAGAGCCGGCGCTGAGACGGCGGCGGCGATAGTCAACAGATCTTCACGCTGCAGGAGCTGCTCCCACTTGGCGAGAGTCGAGGCATCGAGCGACGCACGCGCGACAGCCGCGAGCGCCAACGCGTTCCGCTTGTCACCTACGCCGCCCAGCAATGCACCACGGAGTTCTGCCTCGACTTCCGGGGCGTTCTGACGCAAATGAAGCAACTGCCGGTTGACGTCGGACTCGCCGCTGGCGATGAAGACCAGCCCCGTGACGCGCTGCGGATGACGAGCTGCAAAGTGGCAAGCGATCAGGCCCGCGGCACCCATGGCGCACACGCCTAGACGCTCGATACCGGCGGCTTCACGCACTGCGTCCAGAGCGTTGCTCAGCGAGGCGAGTGAAAGGTCGCCATCGAGTGGCCTGGATAGTCCCGCACCTGGAAAGTCGAGATTGATGACGGCGAAATGCCGCGCGAGGAACTGCATCGCGCCGCGGTGCAAGGGAACGCGCCAGTTCAGCGTCAGGTGGTTCACATGGTA
>JACDDJ010000500.1 GCA_013817065.1 Acidobacteriota bacterium | reverse complement strand
GTTTGACCTTGCGAATGCTGGACTGGCCGTTGAGGCCCGTGCCTTCGTACAGGACGCCGTCGGCGAAAACGAGACCCTGCGTAAACGCCTCGCGATCATGTGGGTAGACACGCACGACCTGGTAACCGCTCACCGGGGCGGTGGTCGTTCGCTGCGCGCCGGCCGATCCAGAGAATCCGGTTATGAAGGTCATGACGAAGAGAAGCAGGTAGCGGTGCACGAGTGATCCTGGGGATGACGGCTATTTGAAGAGATCGTCGAAGGCCTGCCGGGCGCGGCTCGAGCCACCGGTTGCACCGGAACCGCTCGAGCCGGCGGCATTGGGACCACCCGCGGACGTCGTCTCACGTTCGACGGTCGTGCGCGGCTCGAACTCGACGCACACGTTCTGCATGTCCTTCGGGGAGATCCGCGCGGGTACCGGCTTGTGGCACTCGAACGCGGCACTGGTGTCGAAGTTAGCGCACTGTGCGCAGGTGTGGAGGAAGGATCCGCATCCCTTGCACGTGCCGTCGGTGCTCCACGCCATCGCAACCGTCAACTGGTAGCCGCACCTCACGCACTTCACGACCTCCCGGAAGCCCGGCATGCTGAACGTCTTCGGGGCAATCGGGGGCTGTCCGCGCGGCGTGTATTCCTTCTTCACCGGCGCGCTCTGTTCACGGCGCGGCTGGCGAGGTTCGTCCTGGTAGCCGTGCTGGCGGTACTTACGATCTGACATGGGTCGGGTCCTCTAACACCGGGTGTGGCTGGAGCGGAGCGGATAAAACTGTATAACGTCCGGGCGGTGTTCCGGTGTGCATTTCTACAAAGACGGGGAACGGCCGGCGACCTCTCCCCGTCTAACCGCGACAGGAGAACAAAGATGCGATCCATACCGACTCGTCTGCGTGCCGCGATGCTCATTCTGCCGGTGGCCCTGGCGATTTCTGCCGGTTGTGACATCGCCATGGCCGACTTCGCCGAGAAGGAAACGGCGGAGTGGCGGAAGACCTACGAACTGAGCCCTGGCGGACGGGTCGAAATCGGCAACGTCAACGGCCGGATCAAGGTGGCGACCGGCGAAGGCAACCAGGTGGAAATCCTCGCCCTCAAGACCGCAAGGGCCGCCAACGTCGAGGCCGCCAAGCAGACCCTCGGACGCATCGAGATCCGCGACAGTTCCTCCTCCGAGGGCGTAAAAGTCGACACCCACTTCGAACGCGCCTCGTCCTCTCTGTTCAACCACAGCAACTGGCAGGTGGAATACACCGTGCGGGTGCCGGCCTCCGCGAACGTCAAGCTCTCAACCGTGAATGGCGGCGTCGAGGTCACCGGCGTCAGCGGACGCGTGATCGCCGAAGCCACCAACGGCGGCATCATTGCCCGCGGCATTACCGGCACGATCGAGGCGTCGACCACCAATGGCGGTGTCGACGTGGAGCTGACCAAGGTCGATCAGGGCGGCGCCAAACTCGAATGCACCAACGGCGGCATTACGCTCGGCCTGCCGTCCGACAGCGCTGCGACGCTCTCGGCGCGAGTGACCAACGGCGGCATCGACACTGGCGGACTCCCGATCATGGCGCGCGGTGAAAGTTCGCGGCGTCGTCTCGACGGCGACTTGAACGGCGGCGGTCCGCGCATCTCGATGGAGTGCACGAACGGCGGCATCGAACTGCGGAAGCGCTGACGTCCTAGCTGGCCTTCCGTCTCGTCCCCTTCGACGAGCGTCCCTGGAGAAGTGCGAGCACGGCCGCCTCGCATTCGTTCAGCGCGTACGGTGAGCGGCTGCGCTGTGCCCGCGCGACTCGCGTCTTGATCATCGATCCGTCAGCGTACGAATCGAAGATCGCGGGATGAATGTAGCACTTCCTCGACACCGCTTTCGTGTTCCCCAGCCGCTTCGCCACCGACTCGACAGCCTTGAGGACGTGGCGCTTGGCTTCAGCCGCGGACTCGTAGGCCGTGCAGTCGCGCAGGAGCTGCGCGGCGTGAACGGTGCCCGCCCAGGTGCGGAAGTCCTTCGACGTGTAGTCCTCGCCGGTCAGCTCCTTCAGATAGGCATTCACATCAGCCGATCCAACCGACTGGCGCTTGCCCTGGTCATCGTAGAACTGGAACAGGTCGTAGCCCGGAATGTCACGGCACGCGCCGACGATCTTCGCGAGCCGACGGTCATCGAGATCGATCTCGTGCTCGATTCCACTCTTGCCGCGGAAGGTGAAACGAACCCGTCCGCCGCGGACGTCAACGTGACCGTCCCGCAGCGTGGTGAGGCCGAACGAGCGGTTTTGTTTCGCGTACTCGTCGTTGCCGACGCGAATCAGCGTTTTCTCGAGCAACTGCACCACCGTCCCGAGGACCTTCTCGCGGGGGACGCCCGGCTTCTTCAGATCGCGATCGGTGCGCTCGCGGACCTGCGGCAACGCCTGCGCGAACCCGATCAGGCGGTCGTACTTGGTTTCGTCGCGGATCTCGCGCCACTTTGGGTGATAGCGATACTGCTTGCGTCCGCGAGCATCGCGTCCGGTCGCCTGCAGGTGCCCTCGAGCGTCCGAACAGATCCACACCTCTTCCCACGCCGGCGGGATCACAAGGGAGCGGATTCGGCTAAGGTCCTCGCCTGAGGTGACCCGGCGGCCTTCGGCGCTGAGATAGCGAAACGCGCTGCCGTGACGCGTCCTCCGGATTCCCGGCTTCGAGTCGGTCGTGTAACGCAACCCGGCTGCGCGGGCTGATGCCATCGCCGCCTCGGTGACAGGCGCAGGAGGGGGCGCGTCTGCGCGCCCGATGCTACCAGATGCCCGTCCCTTTACAAGGGCGATGGCCCTGGCGCTACCCATGCCGTGCCCCACAGTCGCTTTCGACGATGATCCTGTGCAGATCGACTCCTCCCGCTCCTGGGCGTAGCAAGAAGGGAGCCGAGCCGCGATCAGCGAAGGCCCGGCCTCCACTCTGCATCGAAGGTAGTGCCGAGCATCAGCTTGAGGACGGCGTCGTAGTTGGCGATCCCCTCGTCGATCCGGTTGGCGCGCAGGTAGGAATCGTAGACGCCGCGCGCCGCGGTCCGGACGACCGGTGAGGTCCGCTCGTATCGTGCCGCAATCGCGGCGAGGTCGGCGCGGGGTCCATCCGCGAGACGCGGAAGTGATGCCCGCACCTGCCGCGGCAACGCGTTGACGCTCAGGCGGTAGACGTCCAGCCAGGCGCTATACTGCGCGACCGGATCACCGCTGCGGACGCCCGTGATGAAGGCGATGAAGTTCGCCTCCGATTCGTCTGCGTAGCCGGCGAGGTGCGCCCACTCGTGGACGAGCACCGACGGCCGCTCGACCGGCAGCAGATCCGGATTCAGGATGATCTCGAGAAACACCGGCACCGTCATTCCGTCGACCGCCGCCTTGCGAAAGTAGAAGCCGAAGAGCGACTTCTTCGGGGTGCCGGTCGTGAGCGTGAAGGTCCGTCCGACGATCCACTGGGCGTCGACGAACGCCGAGACAAGGGCTTCGGCGCGCAACGGCTGCGCGTGCGCCGGCGCGTAGCCGGCGTTCAATCCCGCTGTCGCCTCGCCGGCGAGCCGGACGGCCGCTTCCCGGCTCACCCGCGACAGATCGAAATCCAGCTTCGCTTCCATCGGCACCCGACGGTAGTTGAAACCCCATGTCACGAGGAACAGCAGGTAGATCACCGCAGTGGTCGTGAGGAGCCACCCCAGTGTCGAAGTGAGCGCCGTCGCCCACCCGCCGCGCCGCTTGCCTCGGATGAAGACGGTTCCCATGACGCCGAGCAGGAGCAGAATCGCGATATCGAGCAGGGCGACCGGGAGCAGGTTCGAAAGGGATGTGAGACCCGGCTGAATCTTCAGATAGAAGGTTCGCCAGTAGACGCGTTCCACGAAGGCTTGCGGCAGCGGCACAAGCGCGGCTGCCAGGGCAAGCACCCACAGGAGGCGACGAAGCTTGCCGGGTGAGCGCTTGACTTTCTTTACCTTTGCCCGGCGCACAGGACCCTTGCGGCTGCAATCATCCGAGCACGCTACTGCAGGGCATGCGGATTGCACAATAGCGGCGCATGCGTATTGGGAACCGTTTGGCCAGATGGGGTGGGATGCGGCTGTCGCGGCGACTTCGCCATTCGCTACCG
>JACDDJ010000499.1 GCA_013817065.1 Acidobacteriota bacterium | reverse complement strand
GGCGATCGCGGCCTTTGCCCTCACTGAGCCCCACGCCGGCTCCGATGCCGGCGCGCTCTCCACCGCGGCGGTGCGTGATGGCGGCGACTACGTGCTTGACGGCACCAAGGTCTTCATCTCCAACGCGACCATCGCGTCGTACTTTGTCGTATTCGCGCGGACGGCTGAAGGCTCGAAGCGCGCGATCAGTGCCTTCGTCGTGGACGCCGACACCCCCGGGCTCACCATCGCGCGCCGGCAGGAGATGTCGGCGCCGCACCCGATCGCCGAGCTCAGCTTCGAACGGTGCCGAGTTCCAGTCGAGAATCGACTCGGTGAAGAGGGCGACGGGATGCGGCTCGCCCTCGGGACACTGGATTTTTTCCGTACCAGCGTCGGCGCCGCCGCTTGCGGCCTGGCCGCGCGGGCGCTCGATGAGTCGGTCGCACGGGCGAGTTCGCGTCAGCAGTTCGGATTGGCGCTCTCGGAATTCCAGCTCACCCAAGCGGCGCTCGCCGACATGGCGACCGAGCTCGATGCCGCGCGGCTGCTGGTCTACCGCGCCGCGTGGACCAAAGACCGCGGCAAGGCCCGCGTCACTCGCGAGTCCGGCATGGCCAAGCTCTTCGCCACCGAGGCCGCCCAGCGCATCGTCGATCGCGCCGTCCAGATCCACGGCGGTCGTGGGGTCGAACGGGGGAGCGTCGTGGAACGGCTCTACCGCGAAGTCCGCGCGCTGCGGATTTACGAAGGGACATCAGAGATCCAGCGCCTGGTGATCGCCCGCGCGGTGCTGGCGGGGAGCTGACGGCTTCCCTCACAGACCGCTACGGGCCGTCGCCGATCTGGGACGCCGTCAGTGCTGCGGTCGAGGCGCTAGAGCTGGCTGCGTTGACAGCTACCAGGGCGGAGGCGTGCGGCACTCTCGGCGCGAAGCGTGCGCCCGCACCCTCGTCGTCAGTCCCCCCGCACCCTCAGCGCGAAGCGTGCCCCCGCACCCTCATCGCCGTGTCCTGTATCCTTCTCAAATCCGATGTGGCACCCGCCTGAACGCATCCGCCACGTTCCGATGGCAACCGAGTGGCCGGACGCCGAGCAGGCGCGCCGTTCGATCCTGTTCAGCCCCGTATCGGCGGGCCGTCTCGAGCTTGCGGATCGGACGTGGGTGCCCGCGATGGTGCCGTGGCGCGCCACCGAGGACGGCTTCGTCACCCCCGATGTCATCCAGTGGTACGAGCGCTTTGCGCAAGGGCAGCCCGGTGCGATCGTTGTGGAGGCGACCGGCGTTCGCGACATTCCGAGCGGACCACTGCTGCGCATTGGTGACGACAGGTTCATCCCCGGCTTGCGCGATCTCGTCCAGGCGGTCCGTCGCGCGAGCGGCGGACGCACTAAGCTCTTCATCCAGATCATCGACTTCCTCGCCGTTCGTCGTCGTCCTGCCCGCGAGACGTTCATCACGCGCTATCTGCGGCTGACCGATGCGTACCGCGAGGCGGCAGGTGCTGAGGACGATGCCGATGTGCGTGCTGCGCTGCTCGCGATGCCGGACGAGCAGTTGCACGCCGTCCTCAGCCCACGCGATCTCGAAGCGCTCGAGTTCGGCTATCGCGAACGCGTCACCGACGTGGAGCATCAGCACATTCGCGAATTGCCGGCAGTGCTCCCCGGCATCTTTGCAGCGGCCGCCAGCCGCGCCGTAGCCGCCGGGTTCGACGGCGTCGAGCTCCACTTCGCGCACGCCTACACCATGGCGTCGTTCCTCTCGGCGCGGAATACGCGCGACGATAGATACGGTGGCGCGCGTGAGAATCGCGTCCGCCTTCCGCTCGAAGTCTTCGCTGCCGTGCGCGCCGCTGTGCCCGGTCCTTTCATCGTCGGCTGCCGTTATCTCAGCGACGACTGCATCGACGCCGGCAGCACTGTTGACGATGCGGCGTATTTCGGCGTGCAGTTCGCGAAGGCCGGGATCGACTTCCTGTCGCTGTCGCGCGGAGGAAAGTTCGAGGATGCCAAACAGCCGAAGGTGGGATTCTCGGCGTATCCCTATACGGGGCCGAGTGGATGGGAGTGCATGCCGACGGTCCTCGCCGATCAGGCCGGTCCCTTCGGCCGCAACGTTGCGCCGGCTTCGCGGATCCGCGCGGCGGTAAGAGAGGCCGGTTTCGAGACAGCGGTCGTTGTCGCGGGCGGGATCCACACCTTCGCGCAGGCGGAGGGGATTCTGACCTCCAAGGCGGCCGATGTCATCGGTGCGGCGCGCCAGTCGCTGGCGGACCCGGATTGGTTTCTCAAGATGAGGACCGGACGGGGCGCCTCGATCCGCGGCTGCTCCTTCACCAACTACTGCGAGGGCCTCGACCAGATGCACAAGCAGGTGACGTGCAAGCTGTGGGATCGCGAGGCGCTCGACGAGCCCGGCATTGCAAAGAGCAGCGATGGCCGGCGACGGATGACAGCCCCTCCCTTCACCGAAACGGCGAAGGCGGGCGAACCCTGATGCGCATCACCATCATCGGCGGTGGACCCGCCGGGCTGTACTTCGCGCTGCTGATGAAGCAGCAGGACGCCGCGCATGCCGTCACGGTGATCGAGCGGGATGGTCCGGACGACACATTCGGGTGGGGCATCGTCTTTTCGGATCAGACCTTCGACTATCTGCGCGACAGCGACGCGCCGTCGTTCGAGCGGATTACGGCCGCCTGCGAGAAGTGGGAGAACGTCGATATCGTCCATCGTGGCGAGCGCGTCACCGTCCGCGGCAATCGGTTCTCCGGGATCGCTCGCATCACGTTCCTTCGCGTCTTGCAGGACCGCTGTCGAGAGCTCGGTGTGGATCTGCGCTTCCATCATCCGGTGGCGAGCCTCGATGAACTGCCGCCTCACGATCTGCTGGTCGGCGCCGACGGGGCGAACAGCCTCGTGCGCCGGACGCACGAGGCGCTGTTCCAGCCGACCCTCGGACAGGGCCGCAACAAGTACATCTGGATGGGGACGCCGCGTCTCTTTCACGGTTTGACCCTGACGTTCGTCCAGCATCAAACGGGGCTCTTCACCGCGCATTCATACAAGTTCGACCGCCAGACCAGTACCTTCATTGTCGAATGCAGCGAAGAGAGCTGGCGCGCCGCCGCGCTCGAGGCGAAGAGCGAGCCGGAAACCTGCCGTTTTCTCGAGGCCGTGTTTGCCGACCATCTTCATGGTGAGCCGCTGCTGGCGAAGAACTTCCTTCGCTGGCTGAACTTCCCGCTGGTGCAGAATGCGCGCTGGCACGGCGAGCGCATCGTGCTGCTCGGCGATGCCCTGCACACGGCTCACTTTTCCATCGGCTCGGGAACGAAGCTCGCGCTGGAGGATGCGATTATGCTCGAGAGGGCGTTTGCCGAAGAGCCCGGCCCCGATCGCGCTTTGCCGCTGTTCGAAGCGACACGGCGGCCGCGAGTGGAACAGTATCAGCGGGCGGCGCTCGACAGCCTGCACTGGTTTGAAGACGTCGGCGATCACATGCACCTCGAGCCGCTGCCGTTCGCGGTCGAAGCGATGACCCGCAGCCGGCGCGTGGACTTCGAGAAGCTCCGGCAGCGGGATCCCGCATTCGTCGACGCATACGAGCAGTGGAGTCGATCACATGGCTGAGACCTCCGATTACTGGAATCCGAAGAACGAGACCATGTCTCGGGAAGACCTGCGATCACTGCAGCACTTGAAGTTGAAGCGGCTGTGCGAGTGGGCGTACGCGAAGAGCGACTTCCATCGCCGGCGCTGGGACACCGCGAAATTTCATCCCGACCAGCTCGCGTCGCTCGACGACCTGCAGCGGATTCCGTTCATGACCCGCGCCGACTGGATGGAGGCGCAGGCGGTGGCGCCGCCATTTGGCTCCCTGCTCACGACCCCGCGCGATCACGCGATCCGGTATCACACCACTTCCGGCACGACGGGCAAGACGCCGTTGCGCGTGCTCGACAGCACGAAAGACTGGGAATGGATCTCGGAGATGTGGGCCTATGGTCTGTGGGGGTTTGGCCTCCGTCCGAAGGACGTCGTGCTGTTCGCCTTTTCGTACGGGACCTTCATTGGTTTCTGGGGCGCCCATTACGCCTGCGAGAAGATCGGCTGCCTCGTGCTTTCTACCGGCAGTGCTACCACC
>JACDDJ010000498.1 GCA_013817065.1 Acidobacteriota bacterium | reverse complement strand
GGTCATGGTTCAACATACCTACGCCGGCACGTGCATCTCGAGTTCAAAGACGATGGCGTGGCCGGCGCCGGTGCAGTGCGAACGCCGTTTTGGAGCCGGATGCCTGGCGCTCTACTTTCCGAGGAGCTGCGGCGGTGCCAACCCGATCACGATGGTGAGGCTGTACAGGACACAGTCGGCGCGGCTTCGCACACTGCAGCGTGCGTCCGCGGTCGTGACGTTGTCGCATCACATGGCCGAGGAGATGCGCCGCAACGGGGTATCCACCGATCGTGTGCACGTCGTTCCGCCGTTCGTGACGCCTGGTATCCAGCCGGTCTCGCAGGCGCGCCTCGATGGAACCTGCAAGTTGCTCTACCTCGGACGGCTGGAGCGGCTGAAAGGCGTCAGACATCTGCTCGAAGCGCTCGCGGTCGTGTCAGGCGTTTCGAAGCGTCCGTTGCGGTTGATCGTGGCTGGCGACGGTGCGGAGCGTCAGGCGCTCGAGCAGCAGGCAGCAGATATCGTCCGAAGCCATCCGCAGATCCAGATTCAATTTGCCGGCTGGCAGGGTGACGAGGGGCGCGCGCGACTCTTCGCCGAAGCGGACGCGCTGGTCGTGCCGAGCATCTGGCCGGAGCCGTTTGGTCTCGTCGGCCTCGAAGCGGCTGCCGCGGGTGTGCCGGCCGTCGCGTTTGCCACCGGCGGCATCCCGGAGTGGCTGCACGACGGCGAGAACGGATGCCTGGCGCCGGCGCGTGGCGCCCGCCCGGAACTCCTGGCGCACGCGATCCTTCGCTGCGTCGGCACTCCGGACGAACTGCGACGGTTGAGTGACGGGGCGCGTCGCTCGTCAGCCGCGTGGACGTTGAGCCGCCATGTCGCTGGCCTGGACGCCCTCTTCGAACGCCTCGCGCCGCGCGCTGCAAGGAGCCGCGCATCATGAAGCCCCGCGTCTGCTTCGTCGTCGACAGCGGCACTGACGTGCGGCTCGCGGACGGACTCGCCGAAGGCACCACTTTGCGAATCCTTGCGCGCAGCCTGCCGTCGGGCCGGGAGATCAGTCAGCCGTCGCGCCATGTTTTGGACGTGGAAGTCGGTCCCGCGGGTCACGCGTCGTTTGCCCTGTTTGTGCTCCGCCGCTTGATCTCGCTGCGCCGCGACACCGACGTCGTCGTGGTTCAGGGTTACGGGCCAACCGCGGCATTCGCGAATCTCGCCGGACGCCTGGCTGGCCTGCCCGTGCTGATGCTCGTCTGCAGCCCGATCGAGGAGTACTACCGCTGCCGGAAGATCGCGCCGCAGGGGAGACCGTTCCGCCCTTCCGAACACCTGGCGATCAGGGTGTTCAGCCGGGTCAACGCATGGCTTGGCCGCGGCTACATCGTCCTCAGCCCTTACCTCGCCTCGGTGGTGCGTAGTCATGGGTCCAGCAACTCTGTGGACGTCATTCCGGTTTACGGCGTGGATCGCACGATCTTTCAGCCGTCCACAGAGCCGAAGGCTGTGCTGAGAAATCGCCTTGGCTTGCCCGACGATCTGCCAATCGTGTTCTTCAGCAGCCGCGTGGCGCCGGAGAAGGACGCTGGAACCGTCCTGCGTGCGCTGGCAACGCTGGCGGCTGCGGGACGACCGGTGCGGCTGCTGCACCTGAGCGGCGGCCACCGTGAGTTGATGGACCTGGCGCGCGAGATCGGTGTCGAGGCGCACGTCATCGCTGGAGACGCCGTCGCCCCATTCGGAGAGTTGGCGGATCACTATCGAGCGTCGGACGTCTGCGTTCAATCGAGTCGCGAGGAAGGGCTTGGCTTCTCGGCACTGGAAGCGCTGGCCTGCGGTGTCCCGGTGGTCGCGACCGCGGTCGGCGGATTGAACGACACGATCCGTGAAGGTGACACCGGCTGGCAGGTTCCAATTGGTGACGCGGACGCGTTAGCTGCCGCGATTATCAGCATTCTCGACGATCCGGCGGAGGCTTCGCGCCGCACCGCCCGGGGCGCCGCGCACGTTGCGGCTCATTACGGTCGCGAGGGGGTCTTTGACGCGATGGTGACACGACTTCAGGTTAGCCCTCGCTCCACATCTCTCGTCGAACAACCGGTGGCACCTTCGGCGAGCAGGTAAAACCTGATGGCATCGGTAAACCAGTGATTCCCGCCGTGACATCAACAGCCGTGGACACGTTGCAGGTGGCGATCGTCGCCGACCTTCTCGAAGAGCGCTGGCCGAGCATGGACCTGATGGCGGACATGCTGATGGAGCACGCCGCTGACGAGGAGGCCGGGATTCGTCCCGTTCTTGTCCGCCCGACGTTTGCTGCGAAGCTGCCGATGTGGGCGCGAGGCAGCGCTCACCAGGTGCCGACGATCGAACGGATTGCCCACCGCTTCTGGAGTTATCCACGCTGGCTCGCTCAACAGCTCGGACAGAAGACGTCTGCCGACGTGTTTCACATCGTCGATCACAGCTATGCGCACCTCGCCGACTCGCTGCCAGCCGGACGAGTGGTGATCACGTGCCATGACATCGATGCGTTCCGGTCACTGCTGGCGCCCGACGAGCGCGAGTCGCACCTCCCGCGCTTCCTGGTCCAGCGTGTGCTCGACGGATTCCGCAGCGCCGCCGCCGTTGTCTGCGACAGCGATGCGACGAGAGCCGAGGTGATTCAGCATGCGCTGGTGCGGGCCGAACGGACCTCGGTTGTGCCCATCGGCATCCATCCAACGTGCACACCCACGGCCGATGCGGTTGCGGATGCCATTGCCGCGAAGCTCACGGGCAAAGCCGGACCGGCCGACATCCTTCACGTCGGCAGCACGATCCCGCGCAAGCAGATCGACGTTCTGCTCGAGACGTTCGCACTCGTGGCGCAAACGAACCCGGACGCGAGGCTCTGGCGGGTCGGCGGCGCGTTCACTCCGCAGCAGGCTGAGCGCGTACGAGAGCTCGGGCTCGAGAAACGCATCATGGTGCTGCCGTTCATAACCAGGCCTGTTCTTGCGGCGGTCTACCGGCGCGCGGCGCTGGTGCTGCTACCGTCGAGCCGCGAGGGTTTTGGACTTCCTGTCATCGAGGCGATGGCGTGCGGAACGCCGATCGTCTGCTCTGACCTTCCGGTGCTGCGCGAAGTTGGCGGCACCGCCGCGGAGTATTGCCCTGCCGGAGACCCTTCCGCATGGGCAATGCGCATCAACGCGGTGCTTGCCGAGCGATCCGAGCATCTCGCCTCGTGGACCGCTCGAAGGACGGCCGGGCTTGCGAGGGCCTCCCAGTTCACGTGGGCGCGATGCGCCGACGCGATGCGGCAGATCTATCGGGAAGTGGCGGCATCCGCCAATGGACGTGGTGTAGCGAGCGCGCCGCGAGCGCTGATGAGCACGATGAGCACCACGAAACCGATCGACGTTCTGCACGTCGGCAAGTTCTATCCACCGGCCCCCGGCGGCATGGAGCGGATGGTCCAACTGCTCTGCGAAGGCGAACAGGCGGGTACCACGTGCCGGGTGCTGGCAGCCAACACCAGCTTCTCGACCAGCCGCGCCCCGTGGCAGGGCATCGAAGTGACGCGTGCAGCGAGCCTGGGCGCGATCGGGTCAGTCGGCGTCTGTCCGTCCTTCCCCGTGGAACTGTGGCGCGCGCGCCGCGACGTGACGGTCATTCACGAACCAAATCCGCTCGCACTCGTCTCTGACTGGGTGAGCGCGCAGAGTGGTCCGCTGGTCGTCTGGTTCCACAGTGAAGTGATCCGGCCGCAGTGGAAGTACCGTCTCCTTTACCGTCCGTTCCTGCGCCGCGTCCTGCGCCGCGCCAGCAGAATCGTCGTATCCTCCCCGACCCTGGCGGAGCATGCCGAGGAGCTGCAGGACTTTCGCGAAAAGTGCGTGGTCATCCCGTTCGGGATCGACACCGCCCGGCTCCAGCGGACGCCTGAGGTCGACGGGATGGTGAACGGAATCGTCTCCCGCTATCCGGGGCCGAGGGTCCTGTTCGTCGGACGGCTCGTCCCCTACAAGGGTCTCGACGTTCTGCTCGGATCGGCGCAACGAGTTCCAGCGACCATCCTGATCGCCGGGGATGGCCCACTTGCTGAGCCGTTGAAGGCCCGGGCCGCCGCGGCGGGTCTGAGCTCACGGGTGCAGTTTCTCGGCCATCTCACCGACAAAGAGAT
>JACDDJ010000043.1 GCA_013817065.1 Acidobacteriota bacterium | reverse complement strand
GCAAGGTAGTCGTCGGCGTCGCGCTTATCGTGTGTGTCGGGGCGATTTCACTGTTCATCGTGTACCAGGGTCTTGCCAACCTCCAGACGAATCTGCGCGAGCTCGCCGAACGCGAAGAGCCGGTCGTACAGGCGGCGTACGAAATGGAGATCAACCTGGTTGAACTGGTGGCCCGGGTCCTCAGATACATGGACAGCCGCGATCCGGCCGAGATCCAGCGGATTGCCGACGATCGCCGCGAATTCGAGCAGTTCCACGCGCAGTATCTCAGGCTGAGCGATTCGCCCCGCTCCCGGGGGCTCGCGGCGCGCGTCAAGCAGCTCTACGACGAGTTTGTGACGATCGCAGACGCCATGATCGCCAACCGGGACGCCGAGAGTGACCGCTTCGCCCTGGTGATGCGCAACATCGAAACGATCGACGAACTCCTTGATGACCAGCTCGAGAACCGTGTCGATCGCACTGGCACCGGGGCACTCGAGAAGCTGGTCGATTCCATCGACCTCGAAGCCGACATCGGGGAAGTCGGCATCTGGCTCGCCAACTACCGGCGGACACGGCGTGAGGAGGATCGCAATCGCATCTGGCGCAACGTCGAAGAGTTCAAGGCACAGGCGGCCACACTGCGGCGCAACCCATACCTCACGGTCGCCGAGCGACGGATTGTCGCCTCGGTCACAGCGATCTTTCGCGACACGGTTCAGGCCATCCAGGAGGTGCTCGCGTTCGATGCACAGATTGTTCAACATGGCCGGCGCTTTGAGGAGTTGAGCAAACAGCTGGACGACTTGCTCGACGATGAAATCCAGGTCCTCGCGATCGAGGGCCTCGATCAGCCAATCGTTGACGCGGATACCGCGGTCCGAGGTGTCGCGCGGCGTGCGGGGGTGCTCCTGCCGCTGTTCCTGCTTTCGGCATGTGCCGTCGCCGGGCTGCTGATTCTGAGCCTGACGCGCTCGGTGACCCGGCTGATGGCGGGCACCGAGGCGGTGCGGCGCGGCGACCTGAGTGCGCGAATCCTCGTGAAGGGGCGTGACGAGCTGGCCGATCTCGCCGGTCATTTCAACCAGATGGTGGAACAGCTCGAGGCGACGACCGTCTCGAAAGCTGTCCTCGAGGCGAGCGATACTCAGTTGCGTGCGACCAACGAAGCCCTGAAACAGCAGATCGCTGACCGTGAGCGCGCCGAAGCCGCTCAGCGCGCGTTACGGGCCGAACTGCAGCGTAACGCGATGCTGGCGAGAATGGGCTCGCTGGTCGCGGGCGTCGCGCATGAAGCCAGGAACCCACTGTTCGGTATTTCATCGACGGTCGATGCCATTGAGGCACGTCTGCTGCGCCTCGGCAGTCAGACCATCTACGCGGACCACCTGACGGTGTTACGCCGTGAGATCGCGCGCCTGAACGCACTCACCCGGGACTTGCTGGAGTATGGCAAGCCATCCGGCCTCGAGCCGTCGATGACGCAGATCGAGGACGTCCTGGAGCGTGCCATGCATGCCTGTCGCGAGCTCGCGGTCCAAGCGGGGGTTACCATGTCGCACCGGGTGGCAGCGGACGTCGACACCGTCACGCTCGACTCCGCGCGGATGGTCCAGGTCTTTCAGAATCTGCTCGAGAATGCGATCCACCACTCGCCACAGGGCGCGACCGTGTCGGTAGTCGTGAGTCGCGTTGACGAAGATCACCGGGCGTGGGTAAGGTGCGAAGTCCTGGACCGAGGTCCCGGTATCGGCGCTGAAGATCTGCCCCATATTTTCGAACCGTTTTTCAGCCGCCGTGCACGTGGCACCGGGCTCGGCCTGTCGATCGTGGAAACGATCGTCGACCAGCACGGGGGGAGAACCATCGCGCGCAATGATCCGCGCGGCGGTGCCATCCTGACCGTCCAGCTGCCGCTCAATGGCAGCTCCAGTCCTGGCAGTTGAGGAGATAAAGGTGCCGCCGAGGATTCTGATCATCGATGATGAGCCGTCCGTGCGCTTCGGCATTCGTGACTTCCTCGAATCGACAGGGTACGAGGTCGACGAAGCCGATTCGGTACAACGCGGTCGGGAGGCACTCCGGACGGGGCGTCCGGACGTCGCGATCGTCGATTACCGCCTGCCAGATGGCAATGCCCTGGATCTGCTGCGAGAGGGGCAGGAGAACGGCGCCGCGGCCGTACCGCTGATCATCCTGACGGCACATGGTTCGATCGATCTGGCGGTGCAAGCAGTCAAAGAGGGGGCTGAACACTTCCTGACCAAGCCGCTCGAGTTACCGACACTGGCCGTCATCCTCAATCGCGTGATCGAGCAGCAGCGCAGCCGTCAGAACGAACTGGCGCGACGGAGCCGCGCATCGCGCGAGGAGGTCAATCCATTTGCGGGTACCAGTCCCGCGCTCCGAACGCTCGAGGATCAGGCTCTCCGCGTGGCGGCCGCCAGCAGCCCGGTGCTCATCCGGGGCGAAACGGGGACCGGCAAAGGAGTGCTGGCGCGCTGGCTGCATCTGCATAGCCCGCGCGCACTCGAGCCGTTTGTCGATCTGAACTGTGCCACGCTATCGCGCGACTTCCTCGAGACGGAATTGTTCGGGCATGAAAGAGGAGCGTTTACCGGTGCGGTCACGGCCAAAACCGGCCTGCTCGAGGTCGCGCATCGGGGGACCTTGTTCCTGGACGAAATTGGCGACATGGACCTCGAAGTACAGCCCAAGTTGTTAAAGGTCCTCGAAGAGAAGCGGTTTCGCCGGATGGGCGACGTCAGGGACCGTCGCGTCGACGTGCGGTTGCTCGTGGCGACCCACCACGACCTGGGCGCGCTGGTCCACGATCGAAAGTTTCGCCAGGACTTGTACTTTCGAATCAGCACCGTTCCGCTCATGGTGCCGGCCCTGCGCGAACGACGGGAGGATATCCCCGGGCTTGCGCGCGAGCTGCTCGATCACTGCGCCGCGGATGTGGGTCGGCGGCACCTGTCGCTGGCTGCTGACGCCGTGGCCGCACTCTGTGACTATTCCTGGCCTGGCAATATCCGCGAGTTGCGCAACGTCCTCGAGCGGGCTGTGCTGCTGACGGACGCGGCCGTGCTGACAGAGCCGGACCTGCGTTTCGACATGGCCTCGCCAGCGCCTGTGCTGAGCGATACGCGACTCACATTGGTGGCGCTCGAGCAGCGCTACATCACCGAAGTCCTGCGTGAGGAACAGGGCCACGTGGAGCGGTCGGCGGTCCGTCTGGGCATTCCGCGCAGCTCGTTGTACCAGAAGATCAAGCGCTACGGAATTGCAGCGGCGAAGGACCAAGGCGGACCTCGAACCGAGGCCTGAGGATCGTCCGTGTGCGGCTCGCCTCGGGACCGAGTCGGCGATCGAGGCTCGACGCGAGATCGAGCTCGTGCTCCCCTGGGACAGAAGCACTACTCTATGGGCGAGGTCCCGGTCCGCGCGCTCGATGGTGTCTCTCTCGAAGTCCCGCAGGGTGAGTTCGTGGCGCTGCTGAGATTTCAGGGTCCGGCAAGTCCACGCTCCTGAATCTCAGCGCCGCCTCGGCGATCGGCGTCCTCGGCGGTATCTCCCGGCGCGCCGGGCCGCGCGTCTGGATCCGATCCAGGCGCTGAGGCACGACTAGATCGACTCCCATTTGTTTGACGGCGGCAACGGTCCTGCCATACACTCGGGCTCTTTGATCGGGCCGCGCAGATCCGAACCCAGAAAATGCTCAGATATTTTGTCGAAACGGCTCGCCGGCGCGCCAACAGGCCCTTCGTTGCGTTCGCGCTGCTCGCGGGGCTGTACCCTGCCGTCGTCTCGGCGCAAACGCCTACTCTTACCAGTACCCCGACCCCAACGCTGACGGTTACGCCGACCAATACACCGACCCCGACGCTGACGATTACGCCAACCAATACGCCGACCGTCACGCCGACCAATACGCCGACCGTCACGCCGACCAATACGGCGACTATTACTCCGACGCCGATTGCCACCAGCACGCCAACGAACACGCCGACGGTGACGCCTGCGTTGACGGTTACCGCGACGCCCACGCCCACGGCGACCAGCATTCCGTTGACCTCGACGCCGACGTTCACGCCGACGCCGACGCCGATTCCGTGCTCGGTGTCGCCCTCGCCAGTCCCGCCGGCGACGCTCGGGGTGCCGTACTCGCAGCAGTTGACGCTCAATGGCGCCACACCGCCGGTCAACTTCAGTGTCACGAGTGGATCACTGCCGCCCGGGCTCACGCTCAGCTCCGGCGGTCTGTTGTCGGGCACACCGGTGGCGCCGGGATCCTTTCCGTTCACAATCCAGGCGACAGACGCCGGCGGCTGCGCGAACAATCCACCAGCCCCCGTGATCGCCTTCGCAGTGCTTCAGACCGTGCCGGCAATGCCGACCACTTTCTGATCCTGCTGGCGATGATGCTGGCCGGGGCGAGCTGGATGGTGCTGAGCCGGCGGCAGGCGCACTAGACCGATCGCGGCTCCACCGCCCCCGGGCTCCGAGAGATGACGGCTTTCCTGTCCTGGTACGTTGTCGTCCAGTTACTCGGAGGCATCTCCTACCTCCTTCTCCTGCCGCATTCACGCCGGCTGCCCGACTGCGGCTACGCCTCCAGTAAGACGCTGGGCGTCTTCCTCTGTGGCTTCCTGCTGTGGGTCGGGACCTCCCTGGGATTGCTTCGCAACGAGCTCGGAGGTGCGGCGCTCGTCGTGCTGCTGCTCGCCGGGCTGACGCTGGCGCAGCGCGCACAGTACCGCAATTCGACCGACGGCACTCCGCATCTGCCGGCGGCTTCGATGGTGGTGAGCACTGAGCTGCTGTTCCTGATCGCATTCGGTGGCTGGTGTGTGATCCGTGCTTTCAATCCGTCGGCGAATCACACCGAGCAGCCGATGGACCTGATGCTGCTCACCACGACGGCGAACAGTCCGGCCTTTCCACCCGCAGATCCATGGCTTGCCGGATATCCGGTCAGCTACTACTACCTGGGTTATTGGCTGATGAGCGCCGTCGGGCACATCAGCGGCCAACCGGTTGCCGTCTCCTATAACGTGGGCCAGGCCTGCTGGCTCGGCCTGCTGGTCACCACCTGTTTCGGCCTCGGATACAACATCACGTCGCTCGGATCCATTGAAGGAGCGCGTCGCCGGATGGCGATCACCGCCGGCGGGCTGACCGCGGTCCTGGTGACGATCGCCAGCAACCTGTCGCTGCCGGTTGAGTGGGTGACGGCGCGGCTGCAAGGCACGGCGTTACGCACGGAGGGCTGGTGGTGGTGGAGAAGCAGCCGTGTGGTCCAGGATATGGACCTGGCGGGGCAGCCCATCGAGGTGATCACCGAGTTCCCGTTCTTCAGCTATCTCCTCGGTGACAACCACCCGCACCTGTTGTCGATGCCGTTCGTTGCGCTCACCATCACGCTGGCGCTGAACCTGTTCCTGTCGCGACTGGCACCGCGGGCCGCTCGAAGTGCCGCCCTTCCGTCCGTCGTAGCCGCTGCCTGCGGCGCGTCGATCGCGCTGAACACGTGGGACTTCCCGGCTGCCTTCCTCGTCGTCGCGCTCGTTCTTACTTTTTCACTGCCGGGCGTCACCGGCATGATCACGCGGTTGCGGCAGGTTACTCCTGCGCTGGTCCTTCTCCTGTTGGCGACGCTGCTCCTCAACGTGCCGTTCCTGATGACGGCGCAATCGCAGGTGCAGGGCGTCGTTCCGAACCTCTTTCATCCGACGCGGTTGTCACAGTTCGCGATCATGTTCGGGTCGCTGGCACCCGGTGTCGTGCTGCTGCTGCGGCTGGCGTGGATCGCACAACCGGCGCGCCTGCCGCATGTCGGATTGCTGGCCGTGGCGGGGTTGACCGCCTGTGCGGCGTGGTTTGGCGCGATCGCCTACTGGGTTTCGCACAGCACCGGAGGTTCGGCATGGCTCAGACGCATCGCCCTGCACGTCGACGCCCCGCTTTCGATCGCACTCGACCGCTGGCTCACTGGCTGGCCAGTGCTCGTGCTGATCGTCTTTGGGCTGGGCTTCACGCTTGCGCTCCTCCGGGTCAGTGCTCGACATGCGCGCGTTCAATCGGCAGGCCTGACCTTCGGCTTGCTGCTCGTCGTCGTCGGACTCTTGCTCGTACTCGTTCCGGAAGTGGTCTACGCCCACGATAGTTTCGGCACCCGGATGAACACAGTATTCAAGTTCTACTACCAGGCGTGGCTGTTCCTCGGGATCGCCGGTGCGGTCGGCACGGTGCTGGCCTGGGTGAACGGCGGCGCGGCGAGGGCCGGGGCGGTCGTCGCACTCCTGGCGATGGCTGCCGGTCTCGTCTACGCGCCGGCGGCGGCCTGGTCGACCAGTCGCACGTCTTCGCCTTCGCTGAATGCGCTCGGGTTTCTCGAGCGTGAACAGCCTGACGTGCTGGCGGCAATCGAGTGGGTCCGACGAAGCACGCCTCCGGCCGCGATCGTCGTACAGGCTGCCGGCAACAGTTATGATGCGAGCGACAACATCATCAGCATCACCACCGCGCGCGCCACGCTCGTGGGATGGCAGGGGCACGAACGACAGTGGCGCGGCCGTGAGTACGAGGCTATGGCGGCCGGACGGCTGGAGGCGCTGCGCGCTATCTACAATGCTCAATCGGACCAGGATCTGCAGCGGACGCTCCTGACGTGGAATGTGTCATACGTCTTTCTCGGGCCGATCGAACGCACACGCTACGCCGTGTCTGCCGATCATGAGGCCCGCATGATGCGCGCGATGGACCTGGCCTTTGAATCCGGTTCGATCCGTATCTACCGGCGGCGCGGTTGATGAGCCTGATGCCGCCGTCATCGCGCCCGCAGCGACATCGTTCCCACCTGCCATACGCCGTCTGCTTCTGTGCCGGCGCGCTGCTGCGCCTCGTCGATCTCGGCGCCCGCCCGTTGAGCGCGTCAGAAGCAGCCGCGTCGTGGACGGCGTGGGCCAGCGTGACAGGCGGTCCCATGCAGCCGTTGCTCGAGGTGCCGCAGAGCGCCGCGTTGTTCGGCGTTCAGTGGATCCTTTTCTGGCTCGCCGGCAGCGGCGACGCGATCGCACGATTCGCACCCGCGTGCGCAGGCGCTGGAGTCGTGCTGCTGCCGTGGATCCTCAGACGGTCGCTGGGCCGAGCCGAGTCGCTGTCTCTCGCGGCGCTGCTGGCGTTTGATCCGTTGCTAATCGGCTACTCGCGTCTTGCCGACGGCGCCGCGATAACGGCGGCTGCGGCCTGGACGATGATCCTCTGCGGGATCGCTCTCGCGCGCGTTCCAGATTGGTCGCGTGGTTCAGCCTGCACCGCCGCGGCCGCGATCGCGGCCGGGATCTTCATCGTCTCGGGCCGGCTGGCCTGGGAACTGCTGCCGCCAATGGCCCTGTTCCTGATATTCCTCCGCCACAGCATTCCTCGACATCGAATTCTGCTCGCGGGTGTGACCGCGCTCGTTCTAACCACTTCAGCATTCATGCAACTGCAAGGGCCTCAGTTTGTGTCATCGAGCCTCACGCAGTTCGTGCTCGACTGGGTGGTTTCCGGCGGGCTGACGCCGCACGCCTGGACCGCGTTCTCCCGCTTCGAGCTGTTGCCTCTCGTCGTGGGTAGCGTTGGCATCGCGTTGGGATTCTCGAGTGGCCCGGTCGGCTCGCATCCGAACGCCGCCGCGGCCACTGCATCACGGTCCTTCTTCGTCGTCCTGCTTCTCTGGACCCTCTGGGGAGCTCTGCTGACGGCCCGTCCAGGAGGAAGCCCCACGACCTGGCTGGTTCTTCAACCGCCGCTTTTCCTTGGTGCGGGTTATCTCGTTTCGCGCTGCGCTGACGTCGTTCACGCGCGGGCCGGGTGGCCGTCTGGCTGGACGCGTCGATGGCTCCCGCGGCTGGCGCTCCCGGTCGTAACGTTCCTGGTGCTGCATTTCGCCGGTGGCGGGATCAAGGTCGCCCAGGACCAGCAGGGCGCATACTTCCAGCCGTATCCGGACAGCACGTCGAGGAGCGTCCGGCGCCTGTCGGACGACATCGGCGCGCTGATGCGCGGCGAGAGCGCGCGGCTGGACATCGTCGTGCCGCTCGGTGCCGATCCAGTGCTCGGGTGGATCTTTCGCTCCGAGCCCAACGTCCACTGGGTCGCCGCCGCTGCCCATCCGTCGTCCAGCCGATCGCGGTACACCCTCGTTCCGGGTTCGATTGCTGCTCCGGCCGACGGGGGAATAGGCGTCTACCGACTACGGCGCCACGGATCGGTTCACGAGCTCGTCACGCTCCACCGGAATGAAGGCGCGCGGTGACGCAAGACACAGCGCCCCGCGATGCCGCCGCGACTGCGTGGGAGGGACCGGCGTGGACCATCCTGATCCTCGCCGCCCTCTGCACACGCCTCTACGATCTTGGCGCGCGGGTCATGACGCACGACGAGAGCATCCATGCGTTCA
This sequence comes from Acidobacteriota bacterium, assembly GCA_013817065.1. GTDB lineage: Bacteria > Acidobacteriota > Vicinamibacteria > Vicinamibacterales > 2-12-FULL-66-21 > JACDCA01. The sequence goes on along the minus strand of JACDDJ010000043.1, from coordinate 5,163 downwards.
CCTCGTTTCAGTTGTTTGCGCAGGGGCTCTACCGTCACGATCCGGCGTACCACGGTCCGCTGATCTATCACGTCAACGCGGCGGTCTATCACCTGTTCGGCGCAACCGATTTCACGGCGCGGCTCGCCCCGGCGGCAGCCGGCACCGCCATCGTCGGGGCGCTCTGGCTGTTCCGCCGCTATCTCGGGGCCGCGGGAGCGGCCACCGCCGCGGGGCTCGTCACCATCACTCCGACGATGCTCTTCTACAGCCGCCATATTCGGGAGGACATCTATGTCGCGCTGTTCACCGTCCTGTGGGTGTATGGGGCGTTCCGCTATCTCGAGGAGAGGAAGGCGCGCTGGCTCTACGTGCTCACGGTGAGCATGGCCCTGTCCTTCATCACCAAGGAGAGCTCGTCGATCTTTGGCGCCATCATCGGCGGATTCTTCGCTGTCGCGGCGATCCGGCGTCCGTCCTCTGCGGCGGCAGCGAATGCGCGCGACGCGGCAGCGGATCTCACCGTGCTGATGTTCACGCTGGTGCTCCCATTCGCCGCCGGTCCGGTCTATGTGCTGCTCGGATGGAACCCGGTTGACCGCACACCGGGAAACGCGCGGCTGTTCGCAGGCGCCGGCGTCGTTGCCGCGCTGGTGGCGGCCAGCGCGGTTGCAGGCTGGTGGCAGTTCCCCCGCCGCCCCCGCGCGGGCACCGACGCCGCAGTCACGCGCTGGGACTGGGCGAAGCTCATGGCGTTCTTCTGGGTAATCCAGGTCACGATGTTCACGGGGTTGTTTACAAACCCTGTGGGCGGCCTGATCACCGGCATTGCGGGGAGTGCGGGATACTGGCTGGGCCAGCATGACGTCGCGCGGGGCAGCCAGCCCTGGTTCTACTACTTCATCATCGGCGGACTCTATGAGTTCCTTGCGATCCTGGCCGGGGGTGTCGCCGCCGTCGTGCTCGCCTGGCGCATGCGCCATCGCGCCTTCGCCCCGGTCTCCACCGCCGATCTGCCGCTGGCGGCGGTTGTCTTACCGGCTCGCCGGACCTTCTTTCTGTTCACGATCTGGTGGGCACTCGCAAGCTGGGGCGCTTATGCCTGGGCGGGTGAGAGGATGCCGTGGCTGCTGACGCACCAGGTGCTGCCGCTGCTGCTGCTCGCCGGCTGGGGAGTCGCGCAACTGTTTCGATCTGCCGGCACGGACGTGCCGCGCCGCGAGACCTTCTTGATCGCCGCGGGTATGACGCTGGCCGTCGTCCTCGTCGCCGGCCTGTGGCGCGGGGCGCCATTTTCGGGGCGGGACCTGGCTGCGGCGGCAGCTACCGCAGGCTGGTGGATCCGCCTGGTCCTTCTTGCGCTTACGGTCTCGATCCTCGCAGTGTGGGGCAGGCACGCGGGTCGATCGAGACTGATCCGCGGACTGGCGTTCGGTGCTGTTCTGGTGCTCGGGCTCGTCACCCTACGCGCCAGTCTGCAACTCGCCTACGTGAACTACGACCTCGCAACCGAGCCACTCTCGTACGCGCAGGCGAGCCCGGACATCAAGCGCATCCTGCGCCGAATCGAGGCGCTGAGCGATCCGACCCCTGCAGGATCCGATCTGCGCATCGCATACGACGATGAGAGTTCGTGGCCGCTGCTTTGGTACTTCCGCAACTACCCAAACGCGCGGACATGGGGGTTCCAGCCGGAGTTCGCACAATCGGCACCAGTGATCCTGGTCGGCGACAAGAACATCGATGCGCTGCAGCCGTATGTCGCGCAGGGATACGAGAGTCAACGCTATGTCCTGTACTGGTGGCCCATCCAGGACTACAAGACGCTGACCCTCGCTAACCTCTGGAGTTCGCTGCAGAAGGCCGAGTTCCGCGAGTACCTGTGGCAGGTCTTCTCGCGGCGGAACTACGGCATCCCGCTCGCGCAATGGCCGCTTCGGCGGGAGATCCAGATGTTCGTCAAGACCGACCTGGCGACGCGGAGCGCGCCGTCGGCGTGGCCGGGGGAGGCCAGAGTTCCGATCACCTCCAGCGCATCGCCTGAACCGCAGCGCATTCTTGCCGGTCCGTTCGACGGCCTGCCGCTGCGCGGTCCGACGAGCCTGACGGTTGCGAGTGACGGTGCGTGGGTCATCGCCGACGGCGGCAACAATCGTGTGCTCGTGCTGGAGGCGGACGGCTCACTGCGCGCTTCGGTCGGCCAGGGGCAGTTGAAGGAACCATGGGGCGTGGCCGTCAACAAGGCAGACGAACTGTTCGTCGCCGACACGTGGAACGGACAGATCCAGGTGTTCGATGCGCGCGGCGTCTTCCAGCGCAAATGGGGGCGCTTCGGTCAGCACACCGATGCTGAAGGGGTCCCCGGCGAGGAGTGGCTGTACGGCCCGCGAGGGTTGGTGTTCACCGACGCCGGCGCATTGATCGTTGCCGACACCGGCAACAAGCGCCTCATGATCTTCGATGCGACCGGGAAAACACTTGGCAGCGTCGGGCCGTCCTCGACGCCACCCGAGTACTTCGATGAGCCGGTCAGCCTTGCCCGCGACGCCAATGGAACCGTTCTCGTCGCCGACGCCTGGAACACTCGCATCGTTCGACTCGACAGCAGGTTGAACACCATCGCTTCGTGGCGCGTGCCGGGCTGGGCCAGCCGATCTGCCGAAGACAAGCCGGGCCTGGCGGTGGACGATGCCGGATTCGTCTACGCGTCTGATCCCGCAGAGGGACGCGTTTTCGTGTTCGCCCCCGGCGGTGGGCTCGAGGCGACGATCCGGATCCCTGGTGCGGACCAGCTAGCGGCGCGACCGACAGGGCTGGCCGTGGATCTCGCGCAACGAAAGCTGCTCGTGCTCGATCACCGTGGTGGCCGGCTCGTGGTGTTCCCTCTTCATCGACGGGTCCGGTGAGGCTAGCCGCGGCGGCGTGACCCGGCGCGATCGCGCCAGGCGATCAGCCCGGTCTGCCAGAGTGAACGGGCGGCCGGCCGTAGAACCGAGAAGCGTCCGAGTGAGCTCTGACCGTGCTGACGGCCCACGTGCTGCACCGGCGTCTGGTAAATCCGCAGCTGGCGGCGGATCGCGAGACCCGAGAGGATGACGTTCGGAGCGAAGAGGTTGGGCGGTAACGCCGCCGCAAGTTCTCTGAGCAAAGGCCCGCGCATCAGGCGGTACGGAACGTTCACGTCGTGGATTCCCCGGCCGAAGAGCAGGCGTACGCTCGCGCGCGATACTGCCGTGATCACCTGGCGGACGAGTGGAGCGGATCGGCTGATGCGATCACCGAGCAGCAAGTCGAAGCCCTCGCGGTGCCGCCACATGTCGTCGAATCCGGCCGGCCCGATCTCCCCATCGCTGTCGATCTGGAACACCCAGTCGCCGCGGCTTTCGGTGAATCCTCGCAGGATGGTGGGACCGTGGCCGATGTTCGCGTGACGCAGCACGCGCAGGTGCGGATGCCGGGCCGCCAGTGAGCCGAGCGCGGCCTGCGTGTCATCGGTCGAGCCATCGTCGAGCACCAGGAACTCGTAGAGGATCCCGAGCCGGTCGACTGTCGCCATCCACTCGCTGACGACGTGTGCCACCGAGCCGGCCTCGTTGTAGACCGGCAGGACGATCGACAACGTGGGGAGGGCGGTCAGGACAGTCGCCCCAGGTTCTGATGAGACGCGGCGATGGCGTCGGCGGCCTCCCCGGGTACCAGGTAGACGTTGAGCGGGAGCTCGCCGGCATCGGTTACCGATCTTAGCCGTCCATTCAGTAGCCCGAGCAGCACGTACTTGCGCTCGCGCGCGAATGTCAGCACCGTAGATCGGCGTGACGCGATACCGGCGGACTCGATTTGGATGATGGGCCGAAACGCCCGGATCGTAGCGGCGGCGCCAGTCAGGAACTCGGCTTCGTGACCTTCGATGTCGGCCTTGATGAAGCTGACGCCGCGGAGCTGTTCGACACGGTCGTCGAGGGCCCGGGCGGGCACCCGGAATGTTCTCCACGTGTCGTGGTCGGTCCGGTTGGCTGGCGCCGTGTCGATCCTGGCGAGTGCGGGCTCGGGAACACGGCCCGGAAGGTACGGCACGTGGATCGGGACCTCACCGTGGTTGCGATCCGAGACCGCCTCGCGTATCACGGTGACGTTCGGCATCCGCGAACACGCGCGTTCGAGCGCGGCCGCTACCGGTGGCACAGGCTCGAATGCGAAGACTCGGCCGGCGGGGCCGACGAGGGCAGCGAGGTGTTGCGTGTAGGCACCGAAGTTCGCCCCGATGTCCACGACGACCGCGCCCTCGCGAACGAACAGCCGCAGCAGCTTCATGTACGACGCTTCATAGAGATGGAGCTTCGCAGCAGCGATCATCACGCGGCCCTTGAGCCCCAGGTACCGCTCCACGTTGCCGAGGCAGACCGCGTGGAAGAGCGCATTCTTGGCCACGATCAGAACGGCTTCCTTCACCCGCGCCACCGGCGATCAGCGGGCGGCACGCTGGGATGGGAAGGCGTTGAACGCACCACTATTGACGTGGTTCGGCCGGTCCAGGGTGGGTTCCTCGCCGAGGCGAAGAAGGCGATCGATGGCTTCGACGCCCTGCATGAAGCTGTGATCCTGGTTCGACACTTCGTATTTCCAGGCGCCGAACCGGCCTCTCGAGCAGATGTTCCTGTCTTCGAGGTGCGGACGGATGCGTTGCAGGACCTGGTCCCGGCCGAGAAACGGCGTCGGGTATCCGTGCTCGCGTCGAAAATGCCAGAAGCTGACGACCTCCGAGCCTTCGCCGATCAGACCGTCTCGCCGCATCGCGTCCAGCGTCCAGCGCTGCAGCGCCGCGCGATCCACCGGCCGGTGCGGGGATTCGCATACTTCGGCCATCAGCGACCAGTAGCCGTCCCCGTCTGGAACATTGTGCGGCGAGTAGTTGCTGAACACGGTGACGCGGTAATAAGGGCTGCTGCTCTCGGGAAAGTACATCCAGCACCGGTGCAGGAGGGACTCAGGCTGGTCGCCTCGCAGCCCGACGCCAAGAACGTGGACCGAGCTGTGGACGAGCGACCGTGCCGCCGCTCGAGTGTCGCCGGGCAGGCCGTCAGCGAGCGCGCAGAGCGAATCGAGCGGCATGGTGCTGATCAGGTGATCGTAGGTGATCGTCTCGCCAGTCTGGGTCCTGAGCACTCGCCCGGCAGCGTCCAGCGA
>JACDDJ010000497.1 GCA_013817065.1 Acidobacteriota bacterium | reverse complement strand
GGACTTTCCGCAATACACGCGGCCGGCAGACTTCGAAGGGCACGTCGTTCCGCCGACGTTGCTCTCGGGTAACCACAAGGAGATCGAGCGGTGGCGGCGTCGTGAGGCGCTGGTGCGCACGCTCGAACGGCGCCCGGACCTGCTGGATAGCGCAGATCTGGATGAGCAGGACAGAGCCCTTCTGAAAGAGGTTCTGGAACAGCGGCGGTAGTAGCTTGATCGTGAACGGGCCGCGGCCGGAATGGAGCCAGCGGCGAAGTGCTGGCGGAATGAAGGCCGCCAGGCGGGGTGCAGGGGACCCCGCCGAAGGGAGTAAATAATGACTGCGGTTGAAACCGTCGAACGCGCCAACATGGTGCAGCGTCCGGCGATCAAGTCGGGTGATACGGTCCGTGTGCACGTGAAGGTGCGCGAAGGCGACAAAGAGCGCATCCAGGTGTTCGAGGGCATGATCATCGGCATGCACCGCGGCGGCGCGCGCGCGACCTTTACGGTCCGCAAGGTGTCGTTTGGACAGGGTGTCGAGCGCATCTTCCCGCTCCACTCGCCGATCATCGACAAGATCGACGTGCTGCGCACGGCCAAGGTTCGCCGCTCGAAGCTGTACTTCCTGCGCGACCTGAAGGGCAAGGCCGCCCGCATGAAGGAAACGAAGCGTCCGCAGACCGCATAACCGGACCGGCACGGAACGGGTCGGACGGCCATGGCGAAAGTTCGGGCTTTCAGAACGCTGGAGAACTTTTTCCGGCGTATGGGCTTCAACTACGTTGCAGGGGTCGATGAGGTCGGCCGGGGTTGCCTGGCCGGACCCGTCGTCGCCGGCGCCGTCGTTCTCGATCCCAACCGCTACATCCCCAGGATCTGCGACTCGAAGACGGTCACCGCTCTCGAACGAGAGAAGCTCTTCAAGGTGATCACCCGCGCGGCAATCGCGTGGGGCGTCGCCGCCTGCGATCCCCTCGAAATCGACGACGTGAACATTCACCAGGCCTCGCTGCGCGCCATGCGCAAGGCAGTGATGTCGCTGGTGCCTCTGCCGGATATTGTCCTCGTGGACGCCTTTCGGATTCCCCAGCTCCCGATGGCGCAGCGGCCCGTGATCCATGGCGATGCGACCTGCACCGCTATTGCGGCCGCGTCCATCGTGGCAAAGGTCACCCGCGATCGAGCGATGGTCGAGCTGCACGCGAGCGATCCTCGCTACGGATTCGATCGGCACAAGGGCTACGCGACCAGGGACCACCTCGACGCCGTCGGCCGGTTCGGCTATTCGCCCGCGCACCGCAAGTCGTTCCGCCCGTCGTCCCTGTTTGATACCATCGACTAGCCCCATCACCTCATTGGCCATCGACCGCGAAGCCACACTCAAGAACGCGGAGAAGTTTCTCCGGATCGGCCACCTCGACGCCGCGATAACGGAGTACGCGCTGGTCGTCGAGGCGGCGATCGATCCTGTCGATCTATCTGCCCGGCTTGCTGGGGCTCGCGCCCTTGAACGTGCCGGGGACATGCCTGGCGCAGCCCTCCGGTATCGTGAGCTCTTCGACGAGTTCAAGGAGAAGGACCGCGAGGGCGATGCGGCCGCGGCGCTCCAGGATTGCGTGCGGTGCGACCCTTCGATGCGAGACACCGAGATGCTCGTCTCCGTCGCGGCTATCGAGCTGCGCGCCCGGCGGCTCGAGCCTGCACGCATGCTGCTCGCTGAGGCGCTGACCGTGACCAGCAGTTCGCGCGACCGGGTCATCGACCTGGCGTGGAGCCTCGCTGGTACGGATGTCGAGGCTGCGGCGCTCTGCGTTGACGTTGTTGCCGACGCGTGGATCGCGACGGGCCAGTTTGCCGAGGCGGCCGCAATCCTGCGTGAGTTTGCGACGCGCGTGCCGGCACGGATCGGGACGCTTCTGCGCCTGGTTGAAGTCTCCGTGGACGGCGGGCTCGAATCAACGATGTATGAGTCGCAGGCGCAGCTCGCCGACGCCTATCTTGCGGCTGACCGTGCCGAAGAAGCGAGAGTCATCGCTGAGGACCTGGTAACGCGCGAGCCTGAAGAGATCTCGCACGTCGAACGCCTGCGAACGGCTCTTACGATGCTGGGCGTTGAGGACGTCGAGGGTGCAGTCGCCGCTCGAATGAGCGCTCTCCCGACGGATCGGGTCGAACTGTTCGATGATTTTCCCGAGTTCGCCGAGATCGCGACCCTTTCCTCAATTAAGTCTGCGGAGGATCTTGCGCCGCCGGCCGATGAGCCGACGGCGGACGTGGTGGCGCCTGCCCGTGAACCTTCCGCTGAAGTGGATCTGACGACGCTCCTCGGCGACCTCGAGTCGCAGCCTGAGCAGTCGCAACCCACTGCGGCGCCTGAGCGACCTGCTCCAGATCTGGAGAACGTCTTCGCGACGATGCGCTATGAGGCGGCGGCTGGTGTGGAAGCCGACGAGAGCGCCGAACATCTGGCACTCGCGCGCTCGTACATGGAGATGGGGCAGCTGGACGAGGCAGTGGGTCCGCTGCAAATCGCGTCGCGATCGCCGCAGTACCGATTCACCGCCGCCGCGGCCCTCGGCCAGATCTTCCGAGATCAGAGCGACTTGCCGCGAGCGATCGAGTGGTTCGAGCGCGCGGTCGAGACGGCGGCCCCGTCGGCCGACGAGGGTCGTGCCGTGCTGTACGATTTAGGTGATGTGCTCGAAACGATTGGGGAGACGTCACGCGCGCTCGCGGTGTTTCTCGAGCTCGCGGCTGACGCTCCGGATTTCCGTGATGTTGGACGGCGCGTGACCAATCTTTCCAGCGCCGAAATGGAAGGCTGATTATTTCAGTTTTCACCCGCCTCATTTTCGCGGCGTACTTTCTCGAGGCAGGGCTGGTCCTGCTCGTCGCGCCGTGGTCCGCCTTCTGGTACCGGAATGCCTTCGCTCAGTACGGACCGATCGGGGACCTGCTGTCGAATCCATTCGTCCGCGGCACGGTCTCGGGCATAGGGCTCATCACCGCAACGGCGGGGCTGGCCGAACTTGCAGGTGCGTTCTCTCGCGGCCGCCGGAACGATCCGGAGGCTCCAGGCCAGTGAGCCTCGCGCCTCCATTCCCCTCGATCTGTATCGTGACGCGTGGACGTGGCACATCGGGCAGCGATGAACGGTTGAAGCTGGTCGGCCGGCTTGCGGCGGCGGCGCGCGCCGGGGCCGACATGATCCAGATCCGCGAGCGGCACTTCGACGACCGTGTTCTTCTGGAGTTCGCTCGAGAGGTGATCGAGGCGGTGCGGCCACTGCGGACACGCGTGCTCATCAACGAGCGCACCGACATCGCGCTGGCCAGCGGCGCAGACGGTGTGCACTTGAAGAGCGACGGTCCTCGCGTCCCCGACGTCAGGCGGATCGTGCCGGACGGATTCCTGATCGGACGGTCGGTCCATGCCGAAGGGGAAGCGCGGGCCGTTCAGACCACTGGCGGCTGCGACTACCTGTTCTTCGGCACCGTCTTCCGATCGGCCAGCAAACCGGATAACCATCCGCTCGCCGGACTCGAAGGGTTGCGGGCCACGTGTGCGAGCGTAGCGCTGCCGGTCATCGCGATCGGCGGCATGTCCGTGGTGCGAGTTCCGGATGTGCGGGCCGCCGGCGCGGGCGGGATTGCGGCGATCAGTCTCTTTGCCGAGACGCCCGATATTGCCGGCCTCACAGCATCCATTCGTGACGCGTTGACACCCCCTGCAGGGCATGTCTAAATTGAGCTTGTCATTGACTGACTTTGGCGGGAAACTGCGCCAGGCTCGAGAAGCGCGCGGGCTCTCGCTACGGCAGATTGCCGTCACGACGAAGATCTCCGCCTCTGTCCTCGAGGCCCTCGAACGCAACGACGTCTCGAAGCTCCCCGGGGGGATCTTCAGTCGTTCCTTCGTGCGGTCATACGCGTCGGAGGTCGGCCTGGATCCCGATATCACCGTCCAGGATTTCCTGGACCGGTTTAAAGACGAACCCGAGGCACCGCGTAATCCAGTGGTCCGAATTCCAGAGGAAGAAATCGCGTTCGAGAGGAACAAGCAGCGCATGGCGATTGCGTTCATTGTCGTCGTGGCGGTGATGTTGATCATCGGAGCGGTCGTGATGTATGTGGTCTTGCGCAATCGGCCGCAGACCATCACGCCGGCT
>JACDDJ010000496.1 GCA_013817065.1 Acidobacteriota bacterium | reverse complement strand
GCGGATCGTCGCGAAGCTCTCTTTGCCAGGGCGGTGCAGGCCGAGCGGACGCGGGATGACGATCTGTCGAAGCGCTTCGAGGAGGCGCTCCGCCAGGCCGGCAACGAACCAATCACGAAGCCGACGCGCGACTTCGACCTGGATTGATTCCCTTCAGACGAACTCGTTCGGCAACTCGGTCCACCGTTCGCGGCCACGGTAGTACACCGGCTTCTTGCCCGGGTGTTCTGCCCTGAAGCGGCGATAGCGAGCACGTAGTCGATCGATCCGCACATCGGAAGAAGGCAAAGGCTCGTGCGGATGATCGAGCAGCACGCGCTCGACCTTCCAGACGTTCTGTTCAGAAAGTCGCCAGTCGTAGTCCCCCAGCGAACGAAGATCCAGCGTTGCGTAGCCGGTGACTCGTCCCGTGAAGTCCACATAGGGCTCGACGTAGCTGGAGGCGAGATCACGAGCCGACCTGAACACCGGCTTGCGGCCATGCAGGCCTGGATCCCGCGATCGCCCGATCGATCCCCATCGTCCACGGCGGCGATAGATGTAGATCACGTGATCGAGGTCGTCGATCGATTCGAAGCTGAGAAGAAGCGGCGGATAGCCGTGCTGCTCGAGGATCACCGCTGCCGCGAGCGCCGCTTCGAGGCAGTGCGCGGTGTGATGCTGGACGATGCCGCGAAAGCTCCGGAGCTTGGCGCGTTCCGGCGGTGGCTCGGTGTTGTAAGGCAGGGTGTTCAGGTAATGCTGAACGAGAGCGGGCGTTCGAAGCCGGCGAATCAGGCCGCGTTCCGCGGTTGTGAATGCCGCGATCGGCGGCGGTCCGCTATCGTTTGCCATCAGCGGCGCGCAGGGCCGACACGAGATCTTCCGGTGTCCAGTCTCGACCGTTCAGGACTGTCACCAGCCGTCCGTTCGCATCGATGACCGCGGTGCGCAGGTTGTGCACGATCTCCTGCATCGGCTGGTCCTCGCGCATGACGCTGACTCCGAACGCGCCGGCGAGAGGGTCGACAGCCTTGCGTTCGCCGGTCAGGTACGACCAGATCGCCGGATCGGCGCCGACGCGCCTGGCATGCGCGGCCATGACGTGCGGCGTATCGTAATCGGGATCGAAGCTGACAGAGAGCAGGTGCACCCGGGAGGCGAGGGTGGCATCCGATCGCAGAAGGTCCTGCACGGCTTTGAAGTTGCGATCCATGCGCGGGCAGAAGTCAGGCAGCGGACATCTGGTGTACACGAACGTGACGGCTATCGTCTTGCCTCGGAATTCGGACACGCGCCTGGTGCGCCCCTCCTGGTCGATCAGACTCGTATCCGGGACTTCCGTCCCGGGCTCGATCATCGCCAGGCGGGGAGGAGTCTCGGCGGCCGGAAGCGGCGCCTCGCCGGTCTTCTTGATATCCGCGAGGTAGCCAACGCTGTCCTCGACGACCAGCGTCGCAGTGATCAAGTCTCCAGGCTTTCGGCCCTCGAGCTCCTGCGCCTCCTTCACCTTGAACGGCATCGTCATGCCCGGCATGAAGCCGACAACGTCCTGATGTTTGACGGTGAGGACCTCCTGGTTCGGGTCCACAGCGAGCACCTGGCCGACCAGCGGGTACTCCTTGGCCTTTGAGCAACCAGCGAGCAGGATTATCGGGAGTACAACGGCGGAGACAAATGTTCGCGGCACCTGTTCAATTTAGCTCGACAGGGATGGCGCGTAAAGCTCTGGCACGACCTCGCGGCACGCGATCTGCTACCCCGCCCGGTGATGGCAGGCATTCACGCCGTTTTGGCAGGAGTAAGTGACAGCATGGGTAGGAGACTCTACGTCGGCAATCTTCCGTATTCGGCCACCGAGGACCAACTCACGGATCTGTTCAGCCGGGCAGGGCAGGTGGACAACGTCCGGGTGATGCGCGATATGGCTACCGGGCGAGCTAGGGGCTTTGCCTTTGTCGAGATGGGATCGGATGACGACGCGCAAAAGGCAGTCAGTCAGCTCAACGACTACCAGATGGACGGCCGTCCGCTGGTCGTGAACGAAGCGCGTCCGAAGACTGAGGCGGATACGGGGGCGGCGCAAACCGGGGCAGCGGCGGGCGGGAAGGTGGTGGCGGCCGCAACTTCGAGTGCGAGGATTTTTCAGGCGGCCGGCGAAAAGAACCCCGCTGGTGACGATGGGCAGGGGCGGATCTCGCCGCCCCTGCGGTGCTACTCGTCGACGATCCAGCCGTCGCGCAGATTGATGACCCGGCTGCCGTAGGCGGCGTTCGCCTCCGAGTGGGTCACCTGGATGATGGTCGTGCCTGCCTCGTTCAACTTCTTGAAGAGCTCCATTATTTCGCGGCCCTGGCTGGTGTGCAGGTTGCCGGTCGGCTCGTCCGCGAGGATCACCTTGGGGCTCGAAATCACCGCCCGAGCCACTGCCACGAGCTGCTGCTGACCGCCAGAGAGCTGATTGGGATAGAGGTCCTTCTTGCCGACGATCGAGAACTTGTCGAGGATGTCGCCGACGAGACTTTCACGCTCGCTCTTCTTGATGTCGCGATATGACAGCGGAATGTCGAGGTTCTCGTAGACGGTCAAGTGGTCCAGCAGGTGATAGCTCTGGAACACGAATCCGATGTGCTGCTTGTGAAGCTTGGCGCGGTCCTTCGCGGCGAGCTTGTGGACCGGCTGGTCGAGGAAGTAATACTCACCGGTCCAGGCCGAATCGTGCATGCCGATGATGTGGAGCAACGTGGACTTGCCCGCACCCGACGGCCCCATGATCGAGACGAACTCGCCCTCCTTGATGTCCACGTTGATCCGGCGCAGCACGTACGTCCGGCTGGTGCCATGGGCATAAGACTTCTCGATATTCCGCAACGCGATCAGCGCGCTGGGCGCGAGCGATGCGTCGGCGGTGACTGCCACCGGCAGCGGCGCCGGGGGACTCGACTTGAAGAATGACATGTTGTTCCTTAGACGGGACGTGACTTCCGGCAGTTTCGAAGCGCCCGGGAATTATAGCTATTCGGGCCGCAGCGCCACCATCGGGTCGACCCGGGTCGCGCGCCGTGCCGGCAGGTAACACGCGGCCGCCGCCACCAGCAGCAGCAATCCTGCCGTGATACCCAGTGTCAGCGGATCCCCCGGGGTCACGCCGAACAGCAGCGCCGTCAGCCATCGAGCCATGAGCAGGGAACCGGCGACGCCGCCAGCGATCCCGACGGCTGTGATCCGCAGGCCGTCTCCGATCACCAGCCGGAAGACCTCGCCGGGCGTAGCGCCAAGTGCCATGCGCACCCCGATCTCGGTCGTCCGCTGCGCGACCACGTAGGCCATGACGCCGTAGATGCCGATCGCCGCAAGAGCGAGCGCGAGGAGCGCAAAGGCGACCGCGAGCACGGCGAAGAAACGCGGCTGGTCGATCGACTCGGCCACCATGTCGGAGAGGAGTGCGACGCCTGATACCGGGACGTTGCGATCCAGTGACGCGACCGCCTGCTTGAGCGGCGCCGCAAGCTGCCCGGCATTCGAGTGTGCCTTCAGGATCACGTTCATGCCCGGTTCCGTGAACTGCCAGTATGGAACGAAGGTCTCGACGCGGGTCTCTCCCCTGGCGCCCCGAACGCGGGCATCCGCGACCACGCCGACGATCGTGAACCAGGGCGGGTCTTCACTGAGACGTATGCGCCGGCCCATAGCTTCTTCACCGGGAAAGAACTTGCGGACGAACGTCTCGTTCACCACGACCGACGGCGCCGGCTCGCCGTCGGCGAAGGGTCGTCCGCGCTGAAGCTTCATACCCATGGCATCGAAGTAGCCGGCGCTCACGAGTCGATACCAGGTGACCGCCCGCTCTGACGGGGTCTGCGGCGCCGGTCGCCCCTCGATGATGAAGTTCGTATCGCTGTCGCCGGATAGTGGAAGGACCGATGCGAGTGCGGCCTTCTGGACGCCGGGCAGCGCGCGGGCTTTCTCGAGCACCAAATCATAGAAGGCGCGATGCTTGGCCATCGTGTCGTAGCTCGTTCTCGGAGGATTGACCAGGCCGACGAGCACATTGTGCGGGTTGAATCCGAGATCCGCGGCTTGCAGGCGCATGAACGTCTGCAGCAGCAGTCCACCGCCCGTCAGCAGCATCAACGCAAGCGCAACCTCCGCGGCGATCAGCACCCGGCGCAACGA
>JACDDJ010000495.1 GCA_013817065.1 Acidobacteriota bacterium | reverse complement strand
CGCGGGGCGGACCTACCCGCTCGAGCGCCCGTTCTTCGTGCTGGCGACGCAGAATCCGATCGAGCTCGAAGGCACCTACCCGCTGCCCGAAGCGCAGCTCGACCGCTTCATGTTCAACATCGTGATGACCTACCTGACCGAGGACGAAGAGGTCCGCGTTGTCACCACGATCACCGGTCTGGCGACTGCGCCGCCGGCGCGCGTGTTCAACGGGCAGGACATCCTCGACATCCAGCAGCTGGTACGGCAGGTGATGGTGGCGGAGGAGGTGGCCCGCTATGCCGTCCGCCTCGTGGACGCTTCGCGGCCTGGACGCCAGAGCGATCACTCGTTCGTTCGCGACTGGGTCAAGTGGGGCGCCGGCCTGCGCGCGTCGCAATCGCTGATCCTCGCCGGCAAGGCGCGTGCGCTGCTGAACAATCGGTACCACGTCTCGGTCGCGGACATCCAGGCGCTCGCCCGGCCGGTGCTGCGCCACCGGATCATCCCGAACTTCTACGCCGAGTCAGAGCGCATCACCGCCGACAACCTGGTCGAGCGGCTCCTCGAAGCCGTCCCGGCGCCGCGCAGCGGGATGTAGCGATGCCGTCCTCTTCGACGACGCGTGATCTGCGGTTCCTCGATCCCGGCGTCATCGCCCGGCTCGGCACGATGGAGCTGAAGGCGCGGACGGTCGTCGAGGGATTTTTGTCTGGCTTACATCGAAGTCCTTACAAGGGATTCAGCGTCGAGTTCGCCGAGTATCGCCAGTATCTGCCTGGCGATGACCTGAACACGCTCGACTGGAAGGTCTACGCCCGCACCGATCGGCACTACGTGAAGAAGTTCGAAGAAGAAACCAACCTCGAGTGCCACCTGCTGCTCGATCAGAGTGCGTCGATGGGGTACCGCGGCGGGTCGGCCATGAGCAAGCTCGAATACGGTTCGGTGCTGGCCGCATCGCTTGCGTATCTGATGAACCGCCAGCGCGATGCGACCGGGCTGATCGCCTTCGACGAACAGATCCGCGTTCGCCTGCCCGCGGCCGGCCGGTCCGGCCATCTTCACGCGCTGCTCGTGGCGCTCGAACGCATGAAGCCGGGATTGAAATCCAACGTCGCTCGTCCTTTGCACCAACTCGCCGAGGCGCTCCAGAAGCGGAGCCTGGTCGTCCTGATCTCGGATCTGCTCGACGATCCGGAGCCGGTGATCAAGGGTTTGCGGCATCTCAAGTGTCGCGGCACCGAGGTCGTCGTGTTCCAGGTGCTCGATCCCAACGAGCTGACGTTCCCGTTCAAAGGCGCGTCGAGGTTTACCGACGTCGAGACCGACGACCACGTGGTTGCCGATCCGGCGCGGGCGCGAGCGGACTATCTGCGTGAGCTGGCCGGGTTGACGCGGCGCTACGACCGCGAGCTGCGCGGCGCCGGCATCGACTATGTGCAGCTGGATACGTCGCAGCCTCTCGAGTTCGCGTTGACGACGTATCTCTCCGCGAGAGGGAGGAGAAAGTAGGGGCCATGAACTTCCTCTATCCGGCTTTTCTCCTTGGCGGCCTGGCGATCGCGCTCCCGATCGTGCTGCACTTGCTGCGCCGCGATGTCGCGCCCGACGTGCCGTTCACCGCCGTGCGTCTGCTGAAGAAGTCGCCAGTCGAGCGATCGCGCCGGCGCAGCCTGCGCGACGTAGTGCTGCTCGCCGCCAGGATTGCGGCGTTGTTGCTGCTCGCCGCGGCATTTGCCAGGCCGTTCGCGCCGTCCACCGCGGCGGCGATGCAGCCGCTTACGATCATCGGTATCGATCGGTCCTTCAGCATGGGCGCGCCCGGTCGTTTCGAGCGTGCCCTGCAGCTGGCGCGCGCCGCCGTGGACGAGACTGGCTTCGGCGATCGTGTTGCCGTGATTGCGTTCGACGACCGCGCCGAAGTGGTGGCGCAGCCCGGCGCCGCCGCGGACGCCGGGCTCGCCCTTGGCGCTCTCGCGACCACCAGCGGCGGGACGCGCTTCTCCTCGGTCGTCACCAAAGCGGCGGAGCTCGCCACCGGTGGCGCGGCTCGCCTCATCGTCATTTCGGATCTGCAGCGGGCGGGGTGGGAGGGCCAGTCGCGCCTGGCGATTCCTGCATCACTCGAAGTGGAAGCGCGCGACGCCGGCGCGCCGCAGAGCAACGCTGGCGTCGTGAGCGCACGCGCCACGGCGAAAGGCGTCGTTGCCTCGATCCGAAACGCCGCGGACGGCGAGCGTCGCGGCGTCGTGACGCTCAGTCGTGACGGCGTGGACGTCGCGCGTGCGCCCTACACTGCCGCGGCCCATGCCACCGTCGATGTGCCGCTCACGTGGACGGCAACGCCCGGTGGCGTGACCATCTCGATCGAGGACAACGACGGCTTCCCGGCCGACAACGCACGGCATCTGGTGATCGGTGGCACCGAATCATCGGCGGTGCTCGTCGTCACGTCCGCCGACGCCGCGGGGTTTTACCTGGAGCGCGCCCTCGAGGCCGCGCACGCCGATGCCGTCTCGCCACTCAGTCCGCGGCTCGTCTCGCCGACGCAGATCGCCGGTGGACGCGCGGCCGACGTCGGTGGGCATCGCGCCCTTGTCCTGCTGTCCACTCGCGGCCTCGATCGCCCGGCGCGCGACGCCATCACCGCCTTTGTTCGTGGCGGCGGCGGGCTGCTCGTTGCCGCGGGGCCCGATCTCGAAGCGGACGTCGTCGGCGACATGTTCGGTTGGAAGCCGGGAACGATCACCGCCGCCGGCAATCCCCGCGAGGCATCGTTCACCGCGACCGATGCACGGCATCCGATCTTTCGTCCTTTCGGCGCGCTCGCGGCGAATCTTGGTCAGGTCCGGTTCACTCGCGCATGGCGACTGGATCCATCGGGATGGCAGGTGCCCGCACAGTTCGATGACGGCCGGCCTGCGGTAATGGAACGAGTGGAGGGCAGCGGACGCGTCGTGCTGTTTGCGTCCGACCTGGATCGCCGCTGGAACGATTTCCCCCTGCATCCGTCCTTCGTGCCGTTCGTTGTCGAGACGCTGCGCCACGTTGCGGCGCGGCGGACCGAGTCCGACGAGTTCATCCTCGGACGGGCGCCAGCCGGAGTCAGTGCCGAGCCCGGCCTTCACCGTCTTGCCAGTGGACGGCTGGTCGCGGTCAATGTCGATCCGAGTGAAACCGCCACCGGGGTGGTGACGCCGCCGGAGTTCGTTGCCATGCTGGAGCCGGTCCAGCAGGTAGCGCAGCAGCAGGCGACGCGCGAAGAACAAACGGAGTCGCGGCAGAGCCTGTGGCGATACGGATTGTTCCTCATGCTGGCGACGCTGGTCGTCGAGTCGTTCATCGGGAGGCCCCGATGACCCGCGAACTCGAGCGACTCGCACAACTCCTCGCCGCCGTGCGCCGGCGGTGGTTCCTGACGCTGGCGCTCCGGACGGCCGGCACCGCCATGGCAATTGCGGCCCTGCCGATACTGGCGGCGGCCACGATCTACTGGCTCGTCGCGCCGGCGGGGACGGCGTTGCTGGCGGTGGCTGTCCTGACGTGCGTTCTCGTTGTCGGCGGCGTCACATTGGTAATCCGCACGATCCAGCGCCGTCCCGACGACAGGCGCGTGGCGCGCTTCATCGAGGAGCGTGTCGAAGAACTGCCGGGCAACCGTCCGATGGACGATTGCGTCGTCAGCGCTGTGCAGGCGTCGAGCGTCGGTACGGATGATGCGCGCGCGCCGTTCGCGGCGCTGGTCGTTGCCGCCGCACTGTGCCGCCTCCAGAACGTCGATGCGGCATCGTTGGTTCCGTCGGCGTCCATACAGCGCGCCGCGCTCGTTGGTGGCGCCGGCGCTGGACTCCTCGTGCTGGCGCTCCTCGCCGGGTATCCCGGGCTGACGCACTCATACGAGACGGCGCGGCTGCGACTGTTTCCCGGATCGATCTCGGTGGACGTGCAGCCCGGCAACCTGCGGACCCCGGCCGGCAAGCCCGTGACGGTCAAGGCAAGGCTTCACGCGTCTGGCGCCGAGCTCGCGCGCACGCAACCCAAACTCACCGTCACAGCCAGCGGCGAGTCGCGCGTCGTCGACATGAGGGCGGCAGGGGACGGCTTCGAGTTCCGCTTCGAATCGGTCGATCGGACCTTTGAATACGGCGTTTCCGCCGGCCAGGTCGCGTCACC
>JACDDJ010000494.1 GCA_013817065.1 Acidobacteriota bacterium | reverse complement strand
AAGCGCAGATCGGGGCGCTCAACGCCTTGACGCCGAGAAAGGCGCGAACACCGCACCCCGTCCTCGTCATCGGCGCCGGCAAGGTGGGAGTCGCGGCGGCGCGCGCGTTGAAGCGGAAGGGGGCGCGCGTGCACGCGCTCGACCGACACGAGCACGCTCTCGGGCCAATGCGTGACGACGGCGCCACGGTCTTCCACGGTGACGCCGCCGAGCGACGCCTGCTCGAGCGCGCCGGGATCCACGACGTCTCGTCGGTGCTGCTCACCACCAACGACGATGCGATGAATATCTACCTGGCGGTGTACTGCCGGCGTCTGAATCCAGAGCTGCGGATCGTCAGCAGAATCACCCACGAGCGCAACGTCGAGGCGATCCACCGCGCCGGCGCGGACTTCGCCATCAGCTACACCACCCTTGGCGTCGAAGCCGTGATGTCACTGCTGCGCGGCTACGAACTCGTCGTGATCGGAGAAGGCGTCGAGCTCTTTTCGATCACGGTGCCGGGATCCCTGAGTGGGAAGCGACTGGCCGACTCGGGGATCGGCTCGGCCACCGGCTTGAGCGTCGTCGCGCTCGATCGTGGCGGCGCGCTGGTCACACAGCTGACCGGCGACACGCCACTCGAGGCAGGGGCCGTGCTGCTGATGCTTGGCAGCCTCGAGCAGCGCAAGAAGTTCGCCGAGAAGTTCGAGAAAGGAACCGGCTGATGCCACCGGGCGTCAGGCACCTGCGACTGGTCCTGACGGTGGTGACCGTTTCGATCGGCGGGTCAGGTGCCTGCCTGGAGCGAGGCGACCACGACAGCTCAACTTCGTCGCTGCGGCTGGCACCGTGCAGTGCGGCGGGGATCGAGAGGACAACCGAATGCGGCACCCTCAGCGTGCCGGAGAATCGGGAACGTCCGGGTCGCGCGATCACTCTGCGGATGACAGTCGTGCGCGCCACACAGCCGGCGGCACGCGAGGCTGTCTTCTTCCTCACGGGTGGACCCGGGACGGCTGCGACCGCCAGTGCCCGCGGACTGACGAGGGAACACGCAGCGCTCGCTGCAACTCATGATTTCGTCTTCGTGGATCAACGCGGCACCGGCGAGTCGAACCCGCTTCGATGCGAGTCGCCGCCGGATCCAGGACTGCCGCCGATGTTTTCTGCCGACGATGCGGCGATCTGCCGCCAGGCGCTCGAGCCGACTGCCGACCTTCTCGCCTACACGACCGCGGATGCGGCCGCGGACCTCGAGGCCGTCCGTCGTGCCCTGAACTACGGTCCCATCAACCTGCATGGATCCTCGTACGGAACCCGCCTGGCCTGGGCGTACGCGGCGAAGTTCCCGAAGCAGGCGCGCACGCTCGTATTGCACGGACCGGCGCCGCCTGGCTTCCTGATCCCGCTGCCATTTGCGCCAGGGCTGGACGTCGCACTGGATGGCGTGGTCGCTGATTGCCTCGCGGACACGGACTGCGCGGACCGCTTTCCTCGCCTGCAGGCGGATGTCGAAGCGGCCTTCGAACGACTGCGAAATAGTGCGGCACGTGTGACGCTCGATGGTCAGCAGGAGACGACGCTCTCGCGCGGTGAGCTGAGCGAAGCGGTGCGGTACCTGCTCTACTCCGCGTTCGACGCGCGACGCATCCCACTGCTGCTCACGCAGGCCGCCGCCGGCGACTACACGCCAATCGCCCGCTGGTCCGCGAACTACCGGCGCGCCCTCGCCCGCGACCTCAACGAAGGCATGTATCTGTCGGTCACCTGCGCGGAAGACATCCCCTTTCTCCAGGAGCCGGAGATCGAGTCCATAACCCGGCACACCAAACTTGGCGACTACCGCGCGCGCCAGCAGATGGCGGCCTGCAGCGCGTGGCCGCGCGGCAAGTCGGGCGTTGCCGAGCCCAGGCCCCTCCCGACACCCGCTCTCATCCTGGTGGGCGCATACGATCCCGCGACTCCGGTCGAGGCCGCGAAACGCGCCGCTGCGTTGCTGCTCGACAGCCGCGTCGTCGTGGTCCCGCACGGCGGGCACGCGTTGAACGGGCTGGGCATCGATGACTGCCTCTCGCGCATGACAACAAGGTTCATCGCCGAAGGAAAGCCGGCCGCCGTAGACGACAGCTGCGTGGCGCAGGCGCGACGCCTGCCGTTCATCCTGCAGTAGCACCGGCACGACACCCGACGGGTTGCCGCCCGGCTCGGCAGCGGAGTACACTCCTCGGTTACTGCATGCGCGAAATCATCGACATATTCCTGAACGTCGACGAACATCTGGCCACGTTCGTCGCCACCCACGGCAAACTCGTTTACGGTCTTCTGTTCGCGATCATCTTCGCCGAGACAGGGCTCGTCGTGACGCCGTTCCTGCCGGGCGACTCACTGCTCTTTGCCGCTGGAGCAATCGCAGCAACCGGCGGGCTCGACGTCTGGGTCCTCATGATCCTGCTGTTCATCGCGTCGGTCCTCGGGGACGCGGTCAATTACAGCGTCGGGCGCCGCATCGGTCCGCGTGTCTTCCGTCCCGAAGGACGGACCGGCTGGACCGAGAAGCTCCTCAACCCGAAGCATCTCGAGCGCACTCACGAATTTTTCGAGAAGCACGGCGGCAAGGCTGTCGTGATGGCACGTTTCGTGCCGATCGTCCGCACCTTTATCCCGTTTGTCGCCGGGGCGGCCGCGATGACCTACGGCACCTTCGCGGCGTACAACGTCATCGGCGGGGCGCTCTGGGTGGTCGTCTGCGTCGGCGGCGGCTACATGTTCGGCAATATCGACGTGGTCAAGAACAACTTCGAGCTCGTCGTCATCGGCATCATCGTCGTGTCAGTGCTGCCGATGGTCGTGGAGGTGTTCCGCCAGTGGAGAGCGGGAAAAGAAAGCCCTAAACCGTAGAGGTCGCGGGTCCCCGTAACGGTCGTGCTCGCCCTCGTGGCATCTCGATTGCTCCTTCCGTTGTCGACCGACTCGACGACACGAGCTGCTCAGGAGGAGCAAGAACAATGAAACGATTTACCGCAACATGGACGATGGCCTTCGCATCGGCCGTCCTGCTGACCGCACCATCGACCGGCGCGGCTCAGACGCCGCAGACACCAACACCCACAAGCACCTCATCACAGCAGAGTGCCGCCACTGACACGCAGGCCAGTGCGCAGGAATACCTGCGTAAGGCGAGCGCCGCGCTCGCCGAGATCAAGACCGCGACGCTGCCGGCCAAGGTCAAGAATGAAGTCGTGGAGATCAAGCGTCGCGTCGCTGCGCTCGAGCGGACAACCGCGACCACCGACAAGGCCAGCACTACCGGGCAGGCGAACCGCAGTGCAACGGCGAAGACGGCCTCCAACTGGGGCACTGAAGTCGCGGCCATCGACAAGTCGCTGAGCACGTTGCTCGGACCCGATAGCGGGACGCCGACTGCCACGGGCACATCCGGCAGCACGACGCCGGCGCCAACCAATAAAGCCGCCGCGGCGATGACACTGGACGCGGAGGCTCGCGCGAGCCTGACCGAGGTGCGGGCGCAGCTCACCGCCTTCGCAACGGCGATGGCGGGCGGCAAGACGGACGCGGACGCCTCGTCGTCGGCGGCGACATCTGCAACCGCGCCATCGGCAGCCTCATCGTCCGCCGCTGCGTCTTGGCCGGCAACGTCCGGCACGGCGGGTTCCACGTCCGCCCAGTCACCGACCACGCATCCTCCGGCGGGCCAGCCGCAGTCGACGCAGCCGCCGGCTCAGACCGACCCCACGACCGCGCCGACGAGCGCGTCCGGCGGGCAGGGTGACCAGGAAGCGGCGCGCCAGCATTTGACCGAGGCGCGGAGCACCCTGAGCGCGATGACGCAGCTCCCGGCGGCGGCGCAGTTGAGCGGCGAAGCGCGCACACAGGTCGCGCAGCTGATCTCGAGCTTCAACGAGATGATCACCACCCAGAGCCAGTGGCGCGAGTCGTACGCCAAGGTGAACGCGAACCTCACCGCGCTGCTCGGCCCCGATCCGGCAGCGACCGATCCGACCAACGCCTCCAGCGCCGTCGGCACGTCGGGCAGCACGACCGCCCCGGCCGCGGCAACCATCGATCCGGCCGTGCGCGAGAAGCTCGTCGAGCTGCGTCGTAACCTGACCGCCTTTGAGAAGGCGGCAAGTGGCGGCGGCGCGTCGACCTCTTTGAGCA
>JACDDJ010000042.1:10322-13620 GCA_013817065.1 Acidobacteriota bacterium | reverse complement strand
TCCTCGTCAATGGCGTCCCGCACGAGATCGTCCGCCTTCTTCAGCCGCTTGAGCGCCTGGGGCAACGTGAGGTTCGCCTTCTGCATGACAATGGCAGCCTTCACGTTCCACTTGGACCGCTTGAGCAGCGCGTCGGCATCGTCGTAGCTCAGGCCGGTGACGATCCCGAGGATGCGGCGCGCGCGATCCTTGAGCTTTTCGGAGCCGGTCCTGACGTCCACCATCAAGTTGCCGTACGTCTTGCCCAGGCGGATCATCGAGATCGTGGTGAGCATGTTGAGCACCATCTTGGTGGCGGTGCCGGCCTTGAGGCGCGTCGAACCGGCGATCAGTTCGGGGCCGACCGCCGGGGCGATTTGCAGATCGACGAAGTTCTGCAGCTCGGAACCTGGCCAGCAGGTCACGAAGATGATCTTGGCGTTCGCCTTCCTCGCCCGGGTCAGGCCGCCGCGAACAAACGGGGTCATGCCGCTCGCCGAGACGCCGATGACAACATCCTTGCGGCCGAGGCGCAGACGTCCGATGCTGCGCGCGCCTTCCTCGAAGTTGTCCTCGACGCCTTCCTTCGCCTTGAAGACCGCTTCCTGGCCGCCCGCCATGATGGCCTGGACCAGGGTTGGCGGAGTCCCGAACGTCGGTGGCATCTCGGCCGCTTCGACCACGCCCAACCGTCCGCTGGTGCCGGCGCCGATCAGGATGACCCGGCCGCCCTTCTTCATCGACTGAGTGATGATCTCGACGCCGTGCGCGATCCGTTCGCGCTCCTTGTGAACGGCGGCGATGACCTTGCGGTCCTCGTTGATCACCATCTCAACGATCTCGGGCACTGGCGCCTTGTCGATGGCGAGACTGATGGGGTTGATAGCTTCCGTGGGCAGACCCTGCCACTTTGATTGCGTTGACATATGCGGCAACCGCAAACAGTACTCCTCGGCCGGAAGGGTGTCAACGCCCGCGCTGCGCGCGATGACCATTTCCCATAGAATTATCGGCATACATGCATACGCGCTCTGTGGATCCTGCCGCTCTCGAGCGGGTCACTGATGCAGCCGGACGGCTCGAGCGGGAGCTCGCGAAGGCGATCATCGGGCAGCAGCGCGTCATTCGGGAGATTCTCATTGCGTTCGTTGCCGGCGGGCACTGCCTGCTCCGCGGCGTACCCGGTCTGGCGAAGACGCTGCTGATCAAGACGCTCGCCGATTGCGTCGATCTCAAGTTCAATCGCATCCAGTTCACGCCCGACCTCATGCCGTCCGACATCGTCGGCGCCGAGGTGATTGAAGAGGATCGCGCCACCGGCAAACGGACGATCCGCTTCATGCACGGTCCGATCTTCGCGAACATCATTTTGGCTGACGAGATCAACCGGACGCCGCCCAAGACCCAGGCGGCGCTGCTCGAGGCGATGCAGGAGTACCAGGTGACGGTCAACGGTGTGCGTTTTCCGCTCGCGCGCCCGGTGTTCGTGCTGGCGACCCAGAACCCGATCGAACAGGAAGGCACCTATCCGCTGCCCGAAGCGCAGCTCGATCGCTTCATGTTCAACGTCGTCATCGAGTACCCGACCGCGGATGAAGAGCGGCGGATCCTGTCGATGACGACATCCACGCAAACCGCGCAGGTATCGGCGGTCGCCACCGGCGAGGAGATCGAGCAGCTGCACGCGCTGGTGAGAGAGATCCCGGCGGCGGAGAATGTCGTGGACTTCGCGGCGCGGCTGGTGCGGACGACGAGACCTGGTGCGGACGCGCCTGAGTTCGTGCAGAAGTGGGTCCGCTGGGGCGCAGGCCCTCGCGCCGGCCAGTCGCTGCTGCTCGGCGCCAAGGCACGAGCGCTGCTCGATGGACGGCTTGTCGCCGCGCCCGAAGACGTCGCCGCCGTAGCCCTGCCGGTACTACGGCATCGCGTGCTGGTGAACTTCCAGGGTGAAGCCGACGGCATCGACACTGACGCGATCGTCGGGCGCCTGCTGTCACACGTACGACCCTGATGCTCGACCCGGTCCTGCTGTCGGCGATCAGCGACCTCGAATTCGTCGCGCGCGTAACGGTGGACGGGGCGCTCTCGGGCCTGCACCGCAGTCCCTTCCACGGCTACAGCGCCGAATTCAGCCAGTATCGTCACTATCGCTCCGGCGATGACCTGAAGTACGTGGACTGGAAGCTGTTCGCACGCACTGACCGCATCTACACGAAGCAGTTCCGCGAAACGACAAACGTCCGGATGCAGATCGCGCTCGACGCGAGTGCCTCGATGGCGTATCGCAGTGAAGGGGGCGCCTCGAAGCTGGAGTACGCACGCCTGCTCGGCGCCGCATTGACGCACCTGGTCGCAGGCCAGGGCGACGCGACTGGACTGACGGTGTATGACGATCAGATCAGGGCCTATCTCGCCAGCCGTCCCGGCAGGAGTCACCTGCGCGCGGTGCTGGCGCAGCTCGCCAACACCGAGGCGCGAGGCATGACCGCATCGGCTGCGGCGCTGCGTCGTGCGATCGACCTGTTGCGCAGCCGAGGAGTGCTCGTCCTCCTTTCGGATCTGCTCGAGGATGAAGATTCCGTGGACGCCGAGCTCCGGCGCGGGACCCGCATGGGACACGACGTCTCGGTGTTTCACGTTCTCACACCTGACGAACTGGAGTGGCGCTGGGGGAACGACCTCGAGCTCGAAGACAGCGAGACGGGACGCCGAGTCCTGTCCGCGAGTGTCGCCGGGCCCGAGTATCAGCGCCGGGTCGAGGCGTTCATCGACCGATGGCGGACACGCTGCACCAACGCCGGCATCGAATACGTATTGGCGAGAACTGACGCCGCGCCCGCGCACACGCTGCGCGAGTACCTGCTGCAGCGCGGCCACGGGGCACTGCGTTGATGGTGTGGTTGCTCCCGGCGGCGCTGGCCGGCCTCGCGGCAGTTGTCGGCCCGCTGATCGTCCACCTGCTGCGGCGTCAACGTGCTCGCACGGTCGTCATCCCGACCGTCCGGTTCATCCCGGCGGTGGATCAATCGGTCGTGCGGGTCCGCCGACCGGCCGATCTTCTGCTTCTACTCGTGCGGATGACGATCATCGCCTGCGCCGCGCTGGCACTTGCACGGCCGCTTTTCCTCACCGACTCGCGGGCCGCGGGGTGGGCGAACCGGATCGCGAGAGTGGCGGTCGTCGACACCAGCAATCCGAGTGTTGCGCCGCTGGCAAACGAGGCGGCGGCCGCAGAACTCACGTCCGCGACCTTCTCTCACAGGATCGATGCGACGCAACTGGATTCGGCGCTGCGGCAGGGCAGTGCCTGGTTGAACGC